>CAMLET010000509.1 GCA_946479125.1 uncultured Flavobacteriales bacterium | reverse complement strand
TGGTTGGTAATAACCTTGGCGGTGGTGGTTTATTTAGAAACACAAACGCTGCGTCATTCCCTTATGAGCAGGAAGACTTAGTATCGATTACAGGAGCTTCTGCAGGAGCATCTTACTACTACTTTTTCTATGATTGGGAATTGATGACAACAAACAGTACTTGTGGAAGTGCTTTGGCTGATGTAAATGCAGTTGTTGAATCTTGTTTGTCGGTTGGTGAGAATATCTTATTCCAGCGTTCGATCAAATTGGCGCCAAACCCAAGTAACGGAAACTTCAACGTTGAATTTGCTACTGAATACGATGGTGAATTGGAATTCCAGATCTTGAGTTCAGTTGGTAATTTGGTTCATACAGAATCATTTAATCATACTTCAGGATTGAATACAATTAAAGTTGATCAGTCGAAATTGGCAAAAGGTCTTTACTTCTTCAACATCGTATTTGAAGGAAAAGACTACACTTCTCGAATTGTAATTGAATAAATAATACTATGCTTCGCTGTTTACTTGTATTGAGTTTACTGCTTGTAAGCAATCTTACAATCTCCCAGATCGTTCCGGTCTGGGAGATTTTTAATATGTCCAATTCTGATCTTCCGGACAATACCATTCGCTGCTTACAGGTTGATCAGTTGGATAACTTGTGGGTTGGAACAGACAACGGTTTGGCGAAATACAGTAATGGAACCTGGGAGGTGTTTACGGAAACCAATTCTGGCTTAGCTGATAATTATGTTCGCGCATTGGCTATTGATGAATTCAATCATTTGTGGTTGGGAACAACTTTGGGTGGAATCCAAATGTTTGATGGAACAACCTGGACAACTTATAATACGGACAATTCAGAAATTCCTGATAATTTCATTCGAACCATAACTATAGATCATTTTGGCAATAAATGGATTGGAACTGTTGAAGGTTTAACCTACTTCGATGGAACAACCTGGACCACCTGGCAAATGGTAAATTCACCTATTCTAACCAATAATATTTCTTCAATTGCGGTTGGACAACAAAACGAAAAATATATTGGAACCATAAATGGTGGGGTGATTTACATGGATTCAGGAACAAACATTACCGGAATTTACACCATTCTAAATTCAGGATTACCCGATAATTCGGCACTTAAAGTGAAAGTTGATCCTTTAGGAAAACCTTGGTATGCGTGTTCAGCTGGTGGTTTTTATACGGATACGGGGAACCAAACCTGGATGGCTTTTAATCACAACAATTCGGGCTTACCAACCAATAGTATGACCACGATGGAATTGGATTCTGATTTCAATTTTTATCTCGGAACGCAAATGCATGGTTTAATTGTTCGTAGGGTAGATCAAAGCTGGGAGTATTACACAATGGATAATTCTCCTCTTCCTGAGAACTATATTATTTCATTGGCGAAAGATCATGACCACAATATCTGGATAGGAACATTTTCACAGGGTT
The DNA here is from genome assembly GCA_946479125.1 of uncultured Flavobacteriales bacterium. The sequence goes on along the minus strand of CAMLET010000509.1, from coordinate 1,380 downwards.
TGGTCAAGTTACATGAAAGTCAATTAGGAGAAATTGAATCACAGCTTACCAGGGAACTTACCGTTTATCCGAATCCTGCATTAAGTGAAGGTGAGATTCATTTCAATCGTTTACTTCAATCGCCTACTATAAAGGTATTTAGTGCTGATGGAAAACTGGTTTCCGAAAATGCATTCTCGAGCACTATCAGTTCGTTTGAATTGCCAAACGCAGAAAATGGCTACTACTTATTAGTGGTAGAAGAGAATCATTCAACTTCAACAATTCGTATTCTCATTTCAGGAAGAAATTAAGGTTTACTGCCGTTTCACATCAGTAATTTCTGCAATCTTTCGTTCATTATTTGTAATGAAAATAACTGATTCTATTCCGAATTTTAGTTAGTGAAAACAAATTCACACATAAATTCAAAGAGTATGAAAAGGTCCATTTTATCCATAATAGTATTTTCTGTACTAACGTTTTCGTTCGTAAGTTGTTCTTCAACTGAACCTGAAGATAAGACGCCTTTGGATGTGTCAAAAGAGGCGAATAAGAAAATGATTGATGAGAATACTGAACGTCAGGTAGAAATAGCTGAGTACGTTGAAGAAACACAGATGGAAATCAACGAAAATCAAAACACTATTGAACGCCTCAGAGCTCAAAAGCGAATAGAAAGTGCTAAAGCTCGTCAGGAACGTGAAGCAAGGATTGCTGCGTTAGAAGAGAGAAACAATGAGTTGGAAAAGAAACTCAAAAACTTTAATGGCAATACTGCTGAATCTCTAAATGACTTTAAAGCGGAAATGAAGCATGACATGCGTGAACTGGGGAAAGCACTGAATGAATTGGGTTCAGATAATGTGCCTGACTAATACAAAGGACGCATAACTATAGGTTTGATTTGTGGTACTCAGATCACCAGAAATCAAACGTAAGAGAAAGGAATAATGGAAACGTTATTCCTTTTTTGATTGTTAAATAGTTTAAAATCTGTGATAAGTGTAAACTATGTGTCTTAAATTGTAACAAGGAATATCTGTTCTAATCCGATCTTGGGAAGAGAAATAAATTACCGAATGTTCGGGATTAGAGAGGGGGAGTGTTGTTGAAAATCTCAACAGAACATTATTTATAAACTAATAATAAGGTCATGGAAGTAAAGAAAAAAATCATCGAAGAAGGGAAGAACCTTATAAATGGTACAGACGCAGGAAAGAAGATCCTGAACGAAGGTAAAAAAGTAGTGAAGGCTGCTGGCGCGAAAAAAGTCTTGAAAGAAGGTCAGAAATTGATGCAATCAGCTGACGGAAAAGAACTTCTTGATCAAGGAAAGAAAATTGTGAAAGCAGTTGGCGGTAAAAAACTTCTGAAGAAAGGCAGTAAAAAAGTTTCTAA
>CAMLET010000508.1 GCA_946479125.1 uncultured Flavobacteriales bacterium | reverse complement strand
TGAAAAGGAACGAACCGGAAACAGAAGATTCCACTCCCATATTTCGAAGAATGAAACTTACTTCACCGTTCACTCCACCATCTACATGAACTGCTTTATCCGGAAACTGTTTTCTGAATTCCTGAATCTTTCCAAAATTCTGTGCATCGAATTTACCACCGCTTTGCCCTGGAATTGTTGCCATCAACAAAATGAAATCGAAGTCCTTGAATTTTTCAAAAACATCAATTGGCGTTGGAGTAATAATGGAAAGTCCTTTTTTGCCTTTAATATCAGAAGGAATGTGAATTTCTCCCTTAGCGTCTTCATATTGAAACGTAAGGTAATCTACCGGATGTTTACGAAGCAAATCGTAATACTTCTCAGGAGCATCAGTGATAATATGGAGATCAATCGGAGTTTCGCAAATAGAGCGAATGAACGCGATATCGTCAAATACAGACAAATCGTCATTGCAATCTACATGCAACAAATCAACCCTGTGTGCGACAAGGTCTTCAATTACTTCCGAGAGATTCCGTTTCTTATCCGAATAAACAGACGCAGAAATTTTCATAGAACAAAGATAAGTATTGTAAATGCATACGGTGTACGTTCTGCGAATAAAGAATTTGAGTTATTAACAGTTTTTCAGCGTTTATTAAACGTTTATGTTAAGAATCTCTCACGTTCTTTAAGACTGGGAACAAAACAGTTAGAATTTGCTATATTCTTTCGACGTTTTGCAACAAAATCATACATTGCATTTCGAATGAAAGCCGGTACAATCCAACCAAACTTCAGTAAGAAATGTGGAAATTTCAGGTGATGACTAACTCTTAGAACAGCCGTAGATTTTCTGTAAAATGCTTTTCCATTATAAAATACGAGCGTAGAAAGATCGGGCTCAGGTTCGTTTTTTGAAAGAAAAAACTGCTTAGCAAAATCGGATTGAAGTGCACTAAATTCAATATCATGATTTCGTTCATGAGCTAGAATCCATTGTACACTTCTGTTACAAAGACCACAATCGCCATCGTAAAAAACAATTTTCTTCTCCACCTTATAAAGTTATTAATTATGAGTTACGAGTTACAAATAAAGAGGACTTAACTCATAATTTGTCACTCATAACTCATCACTGATTATTAGTAATTTTACACCAAAGATTTAATTATGAAAATTGGAGTTTTACTATCTGGAAGTGGTGTTTATGACGGTTCTGAAATTCAGGAAGCGGTTCTTTCTATGTTGGCTATTAAAGAAGAAGGTGCGGATTATTTCTGTATTTCAGTTGATGCGAACCAAAATCATGTTGTGAACCACATTACAGGCGAAGACATGAATGAAAACCGAAACATGCTTATCGAGTCGGCTAGAATTGCACGCGGAAACGTAATTCCAATTCAAAATGTAGACCTGAATGAAATTGATGCTTTGGTTATTCCGGGAGGATTTGGAAACGCAAAGAACTTAACAAAATGGGCTTTTGAAGGTCCAGACGGGGCTATTTTACCAGAAGTAAAATTATTACTGGTGAATTTGGTGAATATTGGAAAACCAATTGCTGCACTTTGTGTTAGTCCTGTTGTCTTAGCTAAAGCATTAGAAGGTTCTGCTATTTCAGCGACATTAACACTTGGAACAACAGCTGAAACTTCTCCTTATGATATTTCAGGTTTTTCAGCTGGCATAGAATCTGTTGGAGCAAAAAGTGAATTGAAGAAAGTGAGTGAAATAGCCGTTGACAAAGAAAATAAGATTGTTAGCGCACCTTGTTACATGATGGATGCAGATATACTTCAAGTAAGAGAGAATATTTCACAGGCAGTCAAAGCATTAATAGCGCTTATCTAAAGTAAAAATTCAGTTAAAGTTATAGTTGATGGCTCGTTAAGTTTTTAACGACCCATCTTTTTTAGTGTTCTGTTTTACAATAGTTTAAGTAGCCGGACGTTAACGAAATGTGTATACGTTGTTAATACAAAAGCAAAAAAAAAGCGGATAAAACCGTTGGGATGGTTTACTTTTGCCTCGAAAATGGCTTTAGTTATAACGACTAAAAGAAAATGAATTTTATGAATGAATTTGGAAAACGAGGAACAAACTCCGATTTAAAAGCAACCATCGGGTTAGAAAATCTCGGTAATGTATTCTGGAATTTAACACCTGCAGAATTAGTGGAAGACACTATTATCAGTGGTCAGGGAGTTTTAACAGACACAGGAGCTCTTGCTATTGAAACGGGAGAATTCACTGGTCGATCTCCAAAAGATCGCTTTGTAGTGAAAGATGCTATGACGCAAGAAAGTGTTTGGTGGGGTGATGTGAACATTCCTGTTACAACAGAGCAATTTGATGCTTTGTACAATAGAATGAAAGCTTACCTTATCGATAAAGACGTTTATGTACGTGACGCTTACGCGTGTGCTAACGACGATTTCAGAATGAACATTCGTGTTACAACTGAATTCCCTTGGTCAAATATGTTTGCTTACAACATGTTCTTACGTCCAACGGATGCTGAAATCGAAAACTTTGACGCTGAGTGGAACATTGTATGTGCACCAGGATTCAAAGCAGACCCAGCTATCGACGGAACACGTCAGTCGAACTTTGCGATTTTGAACTTCACTCGTAAAATGATCATTATTGGTGGAACAGGATATACAGGTGAGATCAAAAAAGGAATTTTCTCTGTATTGAACTTTGTACTTCCTCACCAAAAGAATGTTCTTTCTATGCACTGTTCTGCAAACGTTGGAGAAGCTGGTGATACAGCAATTTTCTTCGGATTGTCAGGAACAGGAAAAACAACTTTGTCTTCAGATCCAAACCGTCAATTGATCGGTGATGATG
>CAMLET010000507.1 GCA_946479125.1 uncultured Flavobacteriales bacterium | reverse complement strand
ATAGTTGCTGATGTTAATGTGTTCGCACCTCTATTTCTTATTTGAACACTCGGAGTTATAGGCCCGGCACAGTTATCTCCTTTTGGAGTAAATACATCAGTTATCGAGGCGTCACTTGGATTTGGAGGCGTACATGCATCCGAATTAATTAGAGAAACCCTATTCGGACTTCCTTCCAGGACCGCACGCATTCTTTGTTTTTGATCATTGGTAAAAATGTTCATACAGAGATCATCCGTATAATCCATATAATTGGCGACCATATCGTTACCTGGATCGGGAGCATTCGTACAACTATTGATGACCGGACAACCAAAGTTAGCTGCGGCTGCCTCGGGAGTATCATTACAGTAATCATCAACTGTACAACCACCATCACCCCAAATGTGACGCAGACCCAGCCAGTGACCAATTTCGTGTGTTGCTGTTCTTCCTTCATTATAAGGACCAGCGAAACCAGTTACAGAGCTTTTTCCAATTGAATTGTATAAGAAAACAACTCCATCAGTTGCATCCGAACCTCCAGAAGCACAGTTAGACATTCCACCAAGCGGAGAAGTTGGGAATTGCGCATATCCCAAAATTCCTCCTGAGATATTACACAACCAGATATTCATGTATTTAGTTGGAACCCAACCACGAGTTGCAGTTGGTGTACCGCCGTTATATGTCCAGGTTTTCACCGTAGCATCAATAAATGCTGTACTGTATGGTGGTGCTGTTCCTGAAATTGTACTATACAAAATACGGTTTACACCAGGCTGACCTGCAGCGAAAGCAGATCCATCAGGTCGGCGCTGTGCCAAACAAAATTCAATTTTTGTATCGGCACCCAATGGATTTGTATTGTATCCGTTGGTACCAAAAATTCTTCTAAAATCTTCATTCAGAACGTCGATTTGAGATTGAATTGCGGCCTGAGAAACATTTGTTCCGGTTCCTACAGCTTCACCAGAGTGAATGACATGGAAGACAACCGGAATTTGATAGACGCCACCAACAATTTTATTGGCTTTAGCGACTTCAATTGCTTCATAAACCCAAGCTTCAAAATCGGCTTTTGATTCTGCGGCTGGATGTTCAGCATGCAATACAGAATCCATTTGATCTGTATAACATCTTACAACACCGGGAGTTTGAGCCGCAACTGGATTGGATTGAAAAATTAGCCCACCTAACAAAAGGATAGAGCCAATGAGTTTCAACGTAGTTTTTCTCATCGTTTTTGGTTTAGTTCTCAAAAGTTTATGAAAACCACATATCAAACCTTTCGGAAGGGATCGCATGGGAAACAAGGGCGACAACTTTGGAGAGAGTCGACTTGCAGTTTTCATTCATAGTTTAGCGTAACAAGTCTATGAATTTAAAGGCATAAAAGCAAGTGAAACTGTTAACAACGAGTGCCTTAATTTCAGAAAAACGAGGTAAATAGGGGTTTTTTGGCGGTAAAAAATGTTGATAATTCAACTGTAAACTGTGATTTCTACCAATTTTCAACAGTTCCGTCAAATTCATTTGCATCATCTAACAACTTTTTCCAGTCGTAAGATAAATCTTCTGTATCGTCGAGAATAGCTTTGTAATCGTTCTTATTAACCTCCAACTCCTGCACCTCCTCAGCCAAATAACCTTGAATTGCAGTAAGAAATTCTTCTTCTTCTTTAGCACAAAAAGAAAGTGCCTGACCTGTATTTGTACCACGACCAGTTCTACCAACACGGTGAACATATTGTTCAGGTGAATCAGGTAAATCGTAGTTAATGACCATATCTACTTCAGGAATATCAATTCCTCGAGCAGAAACGTCAGTGGTGATCAACAATCGGATTTCTTGTTTTCGGAATTTCTCAAGCACATCGAATCTATCTTTTTGTTCCATTCCACCATGCAGGAATTCGGAAACAATACCAACTCGCTGCATTGCTGCCACAACGCGTTCTGAACGAACCTTAGTTCTAACAAAAACAAGAAAACGGAAATTCTCATATTCCTTCACCATGTTCTCTAAGAAGAAACGTTTGTCGTCCATGTCAACACGGATGTACGCATGATCAACATTCTTAGAAACACGATTTTCAGGAGAGACCTGAATTCGGATGGCATCTCGAACCAAATCGTAAGCCAGAGCTTTCACTTTTTTATCAATGGTCGCAGAAAAGAAAAGTGTTTGTCGCTTTTGACTAAACGAAAATTTATGAATGGCTTTTACATCGTGACCAAAACCAAGATCTAACATTCTATCAGCTTCGTCAATCACAAGGAAACGTACCCAATCGAATTTTAAAACACCTTGATTACGAAGATCGAAAACACGTCCTGGTGTTGCAACAACCACCTGAACACCATTTCTAAGTGCTTTTATTTGACTTTCCTGTTCCGTTCCACCCATTATACAAACCGCACGAACAGTTGTTTTCGCTCCAATTTCATTGAAAACACGTGTAATTTGTTCTGCAAGTTCTCTTGTAGGCGCCAAAACAACACATTGAGGCCCTTTTGAACCTTTTAGTTTTGATAATTCATGAATAATAGGAATAACAAACGCAGCCGTTTTACCTGAACCCGTTTGGGCAATGGCAAACAAATCTTCTCCTTCGAGAATGTGTTTAATACTTTTGAACTGAATGTCGGTAGGTTTCTTGAACCCCAACTCTGCAAGCTGCAATTTCAATTCAATGGAAACGGGATAGTCTGTAAATTTCATAACTCAAGTACAAAGATACGGTTTAATGAAGAATTGAAAATTTAAAATTGAAAAGGACAAAAGCAATTAAAACGAATCTATGGAAGATGTATATTCCACAGTCATACAGAATAGAAGATCAGAAAGAACTCATCGAA
>CAMLET010000506.1 GCA_946479125.1 uncultured Flavobacteriales bacterium | reverse complement strand
ATAGAATTGGCGTAACTCCCAGATTGGTATAGATGATTACAATAGTGATCGATAGAAGCGTCCCGAAAGTAAACATTGCCATCCTCCCTACTTTGTCGCTTAGCATTCCCGCCAGGAAACTGGATGCAAATGTGAAGACTCCTGTAATCATATACATGAAGGTTAAACTATCCGGATTAATCTTTAGATTCTTCACGGCAAAATCACTTCCAAATGGCATGAGCATAAAACCACCCGTTGCCAGTAGAATTGTTGCCATGAATCCGCGCTGGTATCTTCGGTTTGAAAGCGTTTTGTAGAGATGCTGAAATGCATTCCGTTTTTCCTGAATGGCTAAATGAGCAACTATAGGCTTCATAAAACCAAGTGTCATCACAAATACGATAACAGCAAAAATCACAATAGCATAAAAAGGCATGTGCCAGTTAAATTTATTGGTCAGCCATAATCCAAACGGAATTCCAACAATTTGACTTACTCCAAAACCCATTTGTATAAAACCCATCATTCGACCACGCTTCGAAACTTCAAACACATCAGTAACGATTGCCATACTTATGGAACCCATTACTCCACCGAACAATCCGGTAAAGATCCTTGCTCCAAGTAATGTCCAGTAATCGGTAGCCAAACCACACAGCAATGTTCCGATGATAAAACCACCGAAAAAGAACAACAACAATTTCTTACGGTCGAATCTATCGGCAAATCCCGCTGTCAGTAATGCGGAAACAAAAGCACTGATGGCATAAGCAGCAACTACTAATCCGAATTCATCCGGTTGTAAGTGCAAATCATCCATTACGAATGTTCCAAGCGGTGCAAGCACCATGAAATCGAGCACTACCGAAAATTGGATTAGTGCAATCAATACTGCTATCCAAACCTGATAGCTGGTGAATTTTGTTTGATTTTCCATTATAACAATATTGTCGGGGCGAATGATGATTCGCCCTTACGTTATTCTTCTATATATATTCTTTGCATGCGTTTTGAAAGCCCTGTCAGAACTTCATACGGAATGGTGTTCATCATTTTCGCCAATTCGTTCATTGGTTGGGTTGGTCCAACAATCTCAACTGAATCTTCATATTTCACGTCCAAACCAGTGACATCAACCATGATCATGTCCATGCATACACGACCAACAACTTTACATTTCTTATTTGCGATAAATACTGTTCCAGCACCATTACTCAGATTTCGATGGAAACCATCAGCATAACCAACAGGAACGATCGCGATTTTCATTTCATATTCGGCAACAAACGTTCTTCCATAGCCAACTGAATCACCAGCAGGAATTGTTTTCACCTGAGAGACTCTGCTGTACCACGAAATTGCAGGTTTAAGAAGTTTGCCTAATTCCTTGTTTTCGGTATAACCATACATCGAAATCCCGATACGAACCATGTCGTGAGCAAGATCAGTAAAACGTAATGCGCCTTCCGAATTCAGGATATGAGCTATGATTGGATTAACCGTATTTTCTTTGAAGAAGTTCACAATTTCGCTGAACTGAGCTATTTGTTGCTCCGTAAAAGAGGCAACTTCGGGATTATCAGCATCCGCCAAATGTGAGTAGATTCCCTGAATTTTTATTTCTGGCTGTGCCTTTATGATGGAAAGCAATTCTTCTTTTTCAGAAGGCTGGAATCCCAAACGATGCATCCCCGTATCAAACTTCAGATGAACCGGAAACTGTTCTATTTCAAGCGAAATTAATCCAGAAATAAACTGATCCAACTGTTCGAAAGAATAGATTGCGGGCTCCAAATTATGATGAACGTAAAGATCTACGTTCTCCACATCGGGATTCATAATGACTATAGGAAGCTGCACTCCCTGCTGACGTAATTCCACACCTTCATCAACAAAAGCAACGCCTAAATAATTGATTCCGTTTTGATCTAAAAACTTTGCAACGCGAACTGCTCCTGTTCCATAAGCATCGGCTTTTACCATTGAAAGCAACTTCACGCTCTTTGGTAATCTGGATTTATAAACCTCCAGATTGTGTTTCACAGCACTCAGGTTCACTTCAACATACGTTAAATGTCGACGCGCCTTCCCTTTCACCACTTCCTTCTCAAAATGACGCTTACGATGTGCCTTGATCAGAACAACAGCATTCTGAATTTCATCCCAAGGAATCTCCTGATCAGGATGAATCAAAAACAGTTGATCGACCTTAAACGAAGCAACAATTTCCTTCAGTTCATTGGCAAGGTTATCGAGTCCCGAATTTTTCGGGAAGATATCCGCCAGACCCAAAACAACAACCCGTTTCTTAGATTTATCCTGATTTTGCTGCACATGAAGCGCTTCGGTTAGCGCATCTTTATCAAGATTGTAAGTATCGTTGATGATGATATTTTCATTGATCCCTTCAAAGATCTCCATTCGAAGGGCGAGCGTTGGCAATTGTGAATGCACTTTTTCAAAATCAATTTCGGAATCAAGAAAATGAACTACAGTCTTCAAAACTCCTAATAAATCGCCATAACCATTAGGGAAACGATTTGTTTTGTAGGTCGGACATTTAATCCATGATGAATTTTCAACATGAACAGATTCTGGAAGAAATACTTTGCTGCAATTGGCAAATAACTTCAGTTTCTCTTCTCTCAGTTGATTCTCACTTTCGAAATTCTCCGAATGCGCAGAACCCAAAGCAGTAAGAACACCATAATCAGGTCGAATGATTCGTTCCAAACGTTCCATTTCGCCAGGCTGTGAAATTCCAGCTTCTATGATTGCGAGTTCAGCATATTCGTCCAACTCAAGTAAAGACAAAGCAACACCTAGTTGTGAATTGAAGCTTTTGGGGCTTCGAATGATATT
>CAMLET010000505.1 GCA_946479125.1 uncultured Flavobacteriales bacterium | reverse complement strand
AGGCTTAGGAACATCGACAAACTAGTAATTGGATATTCTTCGGATATTATCTTTCCAAAGGAATTTTCAACCATCAAATCGAAACTAACCAAGCTTTACCCAAAACCATTAATCAGTCAACTTGATTCGATTCATGTGAAAGAAGTGGGAATAAATACCAACACAGCAACTCGAACCGTTGGAAAAATCAATAATACGAACTACTACCTTTCTACTGGAATTTATCAATACATAGAGTATATCGACACTGCATTGAATGATACTCGAATTCATTATCATTTCAAATGTAGAGTTCCGCTTTCCGCATTTACTAAAATCACTTTTTCGGACACCAACGTAAGATTCATCTATAAGAAAAAGGCGAAGATTGAGGGTATTGGAATTTATGTTGTACCTGTTACCGATTTCTTTCCTTTCGTTGAAAAGCTTCCAAAGAATAAACTGCAAACTTCAAAACCGCTTTCTGAAAATCAAGTAGCGATTATTAGAAAGGGTAAAATCTACGTTGCGGAATTGAACAGCTTGGATGTTAAATATAAAAAGCGAAAGAATCTTGAAAAGATCAAGCTGAACAATAAGAACCTGAACAAATTTACTTATTACGGCGAGCTTGAAAAGTAAATAAATACTCCTGCTCTAATTGCCCAGGAGTAGGAATAAGAACTTCCTTTTTATTCAGGAATTTCAAATCCATTAGGGTCGAATAACCATTTCTTGAAACGATGGTTTCAGCTGTTAGAATTTCGGAATCTGCTTGTGTCCAATCCGAGATCACTTTTACGTTCGCAGGAACTGGTGAATAGTTTTTAGGAGAAACGATTGTCAATTTCTTATCTCTGTAATGTTCCAAAACCCAATTGAACAATTGTTCGGAATAAGGCTCAGGGCCACTTACTATCGCAACAATTTTTCCTGATTCAATTTGCTCTTCCGAATCTTGAAAGCGCGAGAACCAACCAATGTAATTTGAGTTTTCAATCGGTGAGCTTAGAACTCCAGCCAATCGATTCTGTTCCTCGTCCATGATCCAAATCCAATCAAAACCTTTCATCCAATTCTTATGGATACGTTGAGCTATAAATCCAGAATTTGGAGGAAGTAGAGCCTGATGCGTAGTGAAAATCGATTTTACATTTCTGGAACGAAATCCGTAGCAATGGTCTGAAAGCACCAATGAAATCTTATGTTTTTGCGCTAACCCTTCAGCCAGAATTCCTTCTTCTTTGATAGATTTACGAAATGAGAATCCATTGCGCAGCATTTCTCTCGAGAAGTTGCTGTCGCCTTTGAATTTGAACTGGAACTTCTCGCCAACCAAATAAGTTACAGAAAGGTCATAAAACTCAAAAACAGCTTTCTGATTTTCGGAACAATAAACAAAAATGGTATTTTCCTGTGACGCCAATAAACGAAGTAATCCGATAGAACGAGCAACGTGTCCACTGCCCCAATTGAGGCAAGTAAACAAAATTCGCTGATTTCGAACTTCGGATAAATTCATGTTTACTCGATGCGTTTCATCACCATTGGAGCCGCTTTCGAAATGATGTACGGGAATTTTTCCTCGGTAAACGAACTTGGGTCTAAACCAAACTCATTCTTTTCAGACAAACTCAATCCTTTGATAAAGAAATAAGCGTTCAGAATCACTTTATGGAACCAAGGCAACTCATTATCGTTAGAAAGGAACTTACGAATTACAATGAATTTAAAATCACCAATATGATCACCATGATGGTATTCACATGCATAACGCGATTTAATTTCGATTTCGTTATTCTGCACCATTTCTTCTACAACCTGCTTGAACATCATATCCAGTTTTGGCTGAATACGGAATCCGAGACGGAAATCAATACGAATCAAATCTTTGTCATCGTGCTTGGTTACTTTGTATTCCTTGGTATACGGTTCATCCGCAACCGTTACGTGAACAAACCAGTAGCGTTCTGCGCGTTTCGGTTGCTGTTCTAAAATAGAGTAAAACACTTTCGATTCTACTTCATCTGGTCGTTCAGCACTTGTTAGATAAACCAAATGCGTTGCATAAGTTGGAATTTGATCATCAGCTGAAAGCTTTCTCAAAACCGGAAGGAAGTTTTTGATCTTCACAAATTCCAAATAGCTGGTACGAATAATCTTGCTTTTGAAAATGATGTACATCAATGCCATTACGGTAAGCGCAATGGAAAGCGTTAAGTAACCACCATCAGGGAATTTATCGATTTGAGAAACGAGGAATGATCCTTCCACTATTCCGAATAAAGCAATTGTTCCGTACCTGAAGATCGGATTCCAATGTTTCTTGGCCATGTAGAAAAAGAGGAGAACAGTGGAACTTATCATCGTTAATATGATGGAAAGTCCGTAGGCGGCTTCCATATTCTCTGACTTCTTAAAAATGTAAACAATTGCGATACATCCCAGCATCAGGAACCAGTTTACGGAAGGCACATACAATTGTCCTTTAATATCAGAAGGGAAATTTACACGAACACGCGGCCACAGATTTAATCGAATGGCTTCATTCACCAAAGTAAATGAACCGGAAATCATGGCTTGAGACGCAACAATAGCAGCAGCTGTGGCAATAATAACCGCTGTTAATTTAAACCAGTCGGGAACAATGGAATAGAATGGGTTTCCTTCCACATGGAATGCTAAACCTTTTGCTTTCTGAATTGCGCTTTCGTTTAATAAGTATGCACTCTGTCCAAAGTAATTCAATAACAACATTGCTTTCACAAAGATCCAGCTAACACGGATATTTTCTTTACCACAATGTCCTAAATCAGAATAAAGCGCTAGATCGGAAGAGCACACGTCTGAACTCCAGTCACCAAGGTCTATCTC
>CAMLET010000504.1 GCA_946479125.1 uncultured Flavobacteriales bacterium | reverse complement strand
ACAGTTGAGTCATTCAACAAATGAATCGCAGCATTGACATGAAACGATTTTTCAATCCCTTTCATGTAGAATGAATAGATGTCGTGTTTATACAATAATTTATTTTCAGGGAGTGTTTTAAGTTCTGCGGGTAAGGTCCAGTTAGTATCAAACACCAAACTATCCACCAACTTTAAATCGTGGTCATATCTGTAAATAACCGGACGGCTTACATGGCACCAAAAAATAAAGTTTTTTGTATCAAGAATTAGTTTATTATTAGAGAAAGCTGTCATAGCAACATCTTCCATAGAAAAATCAAGCGTTTGCTTCAACTTACCTCCTTGATATTTTTGAAGTTTTGCTGCTTCAAAACGACCATTGTATCTTTCATATTTTCCTAAATATGATATTTCCCCATCACAGAAAGCATATTGAGTTTCCTCAATCTTAGAAGTTTTCGTTTTTAGTGTATTGGGATCAATTTCAAGCATACTCTTTCCAATTACCACAAAGAGTTTGTTTTTCGGATAATTTATTCCTATCCGAAACAAACCATACCTGTAATCAATCTTATCTTTTAGCAAAACTCTTAAAACCTGATTTTGCTGATTGATGGTATTATATCGCAGAAAGTAAAGTTCATTCGTCTCACTATTCGTTCCAATGTGACTGTACAATAAATGATTTACAGTATCAATAGTGATATTAAATTTTTCGTATTGACCTGCAGAAATAAATTCATTTGCTACTTTAATTATTTGCGGAGGTAAGAGTTTCATCTCTTTTTCCTGAGCCAAGCTTGCGAAAGAACAAATAAAAAAGCACCCTGCCAGAATGATCTGACAAGGTACTTTTAATAAATGCAACGTTCTATTAAACATTAGTTCGATCAACAGTAATTGTACCATTACCTTGATTATCCGTAGACCAGGTTACAGTATATTTGCGATCAGTTGTCTCTCCGTCCACATGAATAAGAACGTCTTTGGAGCCTGTAAAATTTCCCAAATCAATTTTTGAATCGGCAAATTCCAGTAATTCCAACCCAATAGTTTGGTCATTTGCATCGGCTAGAGCACTTCCTGGTCTGCATCTATCCAAACCTGGTTGACTACATGATCCAACCCAACCCATATGCCCATTCAAACTTTCTTGATGGAAACTAACATTTCGATAACCAAACAAACCTTTATTTGTTCGTTCAACAGAATAAATAGGGAGTCCTAAGGACGTTAATTGATACCCCAAAATAAGGGCAAAAGTGATAATGATTTTTTTCATTTTAGTGAATTTAGGTCTTCTTGCAAGATAGACAGTGAATAATTGCACCAAATTTATTTTTTACACGCTAAGAAAAAAAGCCATTAACATTTCTTAACAAAAAGATTATTGATACATCATTAGTTGAACTAATAAATTAAAATTGCAGGGAGAATGTTTACTGGCGAGCGGTTGTGCTATTTTGTACTGAAGTAAGCAAGTGTAGCAAAAAAAAGCCGTTCTAAAGATAGAACAGCTTAAGTTTGTTTTATGAAATCGATTTCCCTCGCACTAAACAATTTGTGATTATTCTGCTCGGTCTTAGCTAGCCGCGACTAACTCTTCTTCTTAAATGAATTTATCGCATTTACCGTGAAATCGGAAAGAACCAACGTTCCGCTGATCGCTGCACGATCTGACAATAACTGATCCCAATCTTCGGTTCCTTTCCAAAAGACTTTCTTCAATTCGGTCATTGCTTCCTGGCTTGATTTGGCTAAAACTGTAGCTAAACGCATAATTTCCTCATCCATTTCAAGTTCACCGTCAAAGATATCTGCGTACAAACCGTTTTGCATTGCCCATTCAGCTGTTCGCCATTCCGTAGCATTGATGGCCAGCTGAGACATAGCAGAAAGTCCCATTTTTCGTTCAACCGCCGGGCCAACCACAAACGGTCCGATCCCTACAGCTAATTCGGAAAGCTTTATTTCTGCAAAACGCGTTGCATAGCAATAGTCGACAGCAGAAGCGATTCCCACTCCTCCTCCAACTGCTTTACCCTGAATACGACCGATGATTAACTTCGGGCATTTCCTGCAGGCATTGATTACTTGTGCAAATCCGGAAAAGAATACCTTTCCTGTTTCCAGGTCTTTGATGGAAATCAATTCATCAAAACTTGCTCCGGCACAAAATGCTTTATCTCCGGTAGATCTCAAGACAATCACTTTTACAGCAGCATTTGTTCCTGCTTCTGTAATTGTGTCCGCTAATTGACGAAGGATTTTACCCGGTAATGAATTACTTAACGGATGTCCGAACTCGATAGTAGCAATACCGAATTCATCTACACGCATTTCTACGTGACCCTGATTGACAGCTTCTGACATGGATTAATTAACTAGTTATCAAATTTTCTACGCGGACGCATGGTACGTTCCCCTGAACCTGAATTGGAATTGGAATCTGATGAACCGGAACTTCCGCCTTCTCTTTTGTTGAAACTTGAACCTGAACCTGAAGAATTTCGGTCACTTGAACTGCGGTCGTTCGGGCTTCTGTCGTTAGATCTGTAAGATCCACCGCCTCCACCACCACTGAAACCACCTTGTCGTGGTCCGTTGTTGTTAAACTTCTTTTGTCCACCGAATCCACCTGGTTTGTTACCGAATGCCGGTTTCTTAGGTTTATCTTCCGGTTTCGGACGATTTGCTTTTGGAGAAGCAATTTTAACGTCCAATTTACGGCCGTTCACTTCGAAACCATTGAGTGCCTGAATAGCATTGATTGCTTCTTCCGCACTTTCCATTTCGACATATCCAAAACCTTTGGATTGTTTTGTCTTAGCAGATCGGAAGAGCGTCGTGTAGGGAAAGAGTGTAGATCTCGGTGGT
>CAMLET010000503.1 GCA_946479125.1 uncultured Flavobacteriales bacterium | reverse complement strand
CCTGAAACATCCAAATAAACAGCTTCCATATCTGTAGTCCCCAAACTTCCGTTATTGTCATACTGCAATAGTCTGTAGTATGATGTTCCCGGATATGGATTCTCATCAACCGTCTGATAGTTCAATAACTCATTTGAATTTCCTGCAGCATCTTTTGTTGCAATCCATTCCCAGTTATTTCCGTCAAGTGAGCGCTCAATTTTAAAGTAATCGCTGTTCATTTCAGATGATGTTACCCAATTCAACTGAATACGATCATTGCTTACCGCACTCGCTTCAAAACTGATTAAACCTACTGGCAATGAAGAACCACAGTTTACTGTAATACATTGTGACGAAGTGTAGGTACAACCGAAGTTATCTGTAACACTATAATTGAAACATGGGGTTCCCTGACTCAATGGAACAACATTCGCAGTTGTAGGTCCTGTAGATGTAAGTACAGGATTAGCAACCCAGCCTTGCGATGCAATTGTTGGTGTAAATGATGCCGCAGAAAGTAACCCTGCACTGAAATTGATATCCCAATTGAAAATGTAACCGTTATCAATAGCAAGGTGATCGGTTACCTGAATAGTCCAGTTTCCGTTTAGAGGACAACCAATTAAACCCGAAAATGGATTAACAGGCATATAATTTCCAGGAGTAATTGAAGGACCGGCAGGTGATCCCGCCGTGATTGTTGGTCCATTTACTAAAAGTGTTACAGCCGAAGGTGTAAAACAATACGTCGCACCAGTTCCCGGCCCTGTTCCACCATCATCAAGCGCTCCACCAAGGTAAGTTCCACCACCACCTGGGTAATCTTTCAAACTGACTGACTGACCATTTGGACAAATCAATCTCAAATCCAGATCCCCAAGGAAAGAGTGCTCCATATTTACACAAACATTCGTAATATCAGACGCAGCCGTTACGGTTGCAGACGGACTATAACAATTCGTGGTTATTGATGTTGTATATGAAACCCCGGAACCATCCGGTAAGAAGGTTGTTCCTGAAACCGGAGGAGTACAGTTAACCGTATAAGGGTTCATTGTAACCGTGGCAGATAAAGCAGAGGTTTGATTCGTACATAACGTTGAAGGAGATGCCGAGGTAGTAATTGTTGGTGTTGTTGACACTTGCACGTTCCTATTAAACGTATTTGCATTTGTACAACCTCCCGGATCGGTGATCAAAAGATTTACCAAAAAACTTCCTGCAACAGGATAAGTATAATTGATGTTTGTTCCGTTAACAGTTGTACCATTACCCATTGACCACGTATATGTTGCTCCGGCACCAGAACTACTGAATGTTCCACTTCCAACAAAATTCACACTTTGTCCTTGACAAATGCGAATAACACCATCTGGCTCGGGAGCTTCATTTGAACTTACCCAATTGGCTGTAATTGTTTGACATGGTGAAATACATGAGATGTTACCTGTCCAACCTGCAAGCGTACCGGTGAAATCTGAAGTAAAACGAAAAGTCACACAACCAGAGGCATTTCCAGGTGTTGCCTGAACAATTCCTGGTCCGGCAACTCCAGTATAAGTACCTAAAGTTGGTGCTCCAGTTGTTGTTCCATCATATATATACAAATAGTCCCAGTTATTTTCAATGGCAAATGATGTAAAATCCACCCGAACCTTTGCACCAGGGGTTGATGGACAAATAGTAAATATTCTGGTTTCACTGTTTGTGTAGGTCCCCCCAGAACCTCCTGAATCATAGAACGTTCCACTACAGGTAGTAACGGTATTTGTACCAGCTGGCATATTATAAACCTGTGCATGCAAAACAACACTGAACGAAATAGCTATGAGTAATAATATCTTTTTCATCATTTAGCGCGTTAAGGGTTGAATAACTATAACATAATCAGTTCCATCCACTCGAATAGCCTGTTTCATGTCGCTAAAAAATGGAAGACTGTAGGTTAGCGGGACAAACGTATCCGGATTAAACAGTGAATAATCAATCTCGACAATAGTGGAATTGTACTTGTTCATCAGAGGGAAAGATGATAGCAATGGCATTTTATCCTCACCCTCGAGTGGAACTTGAACATAACTGATACGCTCATTCACACATTTAATGAGAGCGTCAGAGGCTTCCTGATTCTTCACAAGCCAGTCTTCTCCATAAATGGAAGCAATTAGCTCCTCAAGTGGATCTGGTGCCAATGAGTTTCCAGTAAACTGATTCTGGGCATATACCCCATTCTGAATAAAGAAAATAAATAACAGGACTTTCCAGCGTAGTAGTAGTGCCATGTAATAGTAATTTCGGTTAATAATGATGCAATTTAGTGATCATAACGTATTAAAAAACAACACTTAATACACTAAATCTTTAGTAAAATCAACCGTTTTCTTTAGTTACGCATAGCATATCGATTAAAATTCAACGAAAGAATATGGATATTCGTCGAAACTTCGGAAATAATAAATCTGAACATTGACAAATCAAACAACATGAAAATGAAATGTCGTGATTTATCAAACAGATAAGCGTGCTTTTGTTTTTTAATTAACAAAAGCACGGCTAATTCTTTAAATTATACACGATAATTACCATGGTACTTAATCACAAAAAAGGCTGAAGATGAACTCTTCAGCCTAATTCTATAAAAAACATACCCAAATCTGGATATTCAATTTTCAATGATTACATATTTCTTCTATACTGTCCTCCTACTTCAAACAATGCTTTTGTAATTTGACCTAAAGAGGCATATTTACAAACTTCCATCAGTTGTTCGAACAAGTTTTGATTCTGAATCGCCGTTCTTTGTAACAAAGCAACAAACTCTGGAATATGTTCAGCATGTGCTTTGTGTAATTCACCCAACATATCAATTTGGTATTG
>CAMLET010000502.1 GCA_946479125.1 uncultured Flavobacteriales bacterium | reverse complement strand
CTGTTGATATCAACTTCATGTATCAAGCTCAGATTACCAACTTGCCGAATGGAATTGTGCTTCGTCAATTGAAAATTAAAGCTGCTGGCGCAAAATCAATTATCTTGATCTTTGACCAGTTCATCTTGTCGAAAAATGCAATCTTGTACATTACGGATGAGAACCAAACTGAATTTATTGGAGCTCATACAAGTTTGAATAACAACGTGAACAACATGATGGGAACTGACATCATTCATAGTGATGTAGTGATCATTGAGTTGGTTGAACCCAAAGAAGAATCAGGAACTTCCGTTTTGAATTTAGGAACTGTTGTTCATGGTTATTTGGATATTGAAGAAGAAGCAAAAGCGCTTGGTGGTGCTGGAAATTGTGAATACGATGTCAACTGTCCAATGGGTGCAGGTTGGGAAAACCAACGTGGAGCTGTTGCAATGATGGTAAATGGTGGTGGTTTCTGTACGGGATCATTATTGAACAATACTTCGGGAACAATTATTCCTTACTTCTTATCTGCTAATCACTGTGGAACAAATCCTGGATCATGGGTTTTCCGTTTCCGTTGGGAAAGAACGGCAGCAAATGCCATTTGTGCAACTACAAATAACACTTCGAATAACGGACCAACAACAATGAACGTGAATGGGGCTGTTCTTAGAGCAAGTTACCCGGGAAGTGATGTTACGTTGTCGGAATTGAACTCTAATCCGGATCCGGCTTGGGGAATTTTCTACAATGGTTGGAACAGAACAGATGTACCGGCTACTTCAATTCATGGAATCCATCACCCTGCTGGAGATATCAAGAAAATTTCAAGCGACAACACACCCGTAACTTCCAGTCAAATGGGTACTTCAGTTGCAAACGGATGTTGGCACGTAAATTCATGGGATTTAGGTGTAACTGAAGGTGGTTCTTCTGGTTCACCTTTGTTTGATGAAAATCACAGAACGATTGGACAATTATACGGTGGAGCATCAGTTTGTGGTGGTGCTAACCTTTCTGATGAGTATGGAAAAATGTTCTATTCATGGACTGGTGGTGGAACGAACAGTACGCGCTTGAGTAACTGGCTTGACCCGTCGAATACGGGTGCAACAGTAATTGATGGTGTTGATCCTGCTGGACCAGGTGCTGCGCTTGATGCAGGAATGTCAGCTACATCAGGAGTTTCAGGAACACAATGTTCAGGAACAGTAACTCCATCTGTAACAATCAACAACAGCGGTTCAACGGTGTTGACTGCTGCAACTGTTCATTATGGTTATGATGGTGATTTTAGTCAAACTTATTCTTGGACAGGTTCATTGAATCAATACCAAACAGCGGTTATCGCTTTACCTTCAGCAACACTTGCTGGTGGAGCTCACGTGTTCAATGCATACGTATCAAACCCGAATGCAGGAACTGATGAAAACTTAGGAAACGATAATATTACTTCTTCGTTTACAACAATCGTGAACGCTGTTAACTTCGATTTATCATTAACAACAGATCGTTACGGTGATGAAATTACGTGGGAAATTACAAGTACAGACAACACAATTACGTACTACACTGGCGGACCTTACGCAGAAGTAGTTGGCGGTGCTACATACGATGAAAGTTACTGTTTAGCTGAAGGATGTTACAACTTCGTGATCCACGATTCTTATGGAGACGGAATGACATCTAGCGGTTCGCCTGACGGACATTTGGAAATTACAGAAGGAGCTGATGTTGTAGCTGAATTGTTGGCAGCGGATGCAAACTTTGGTGATGACTTAACACTTCCTTTCTGTTTAGGAACAAATGGATTGAAAGAATTAGCAAACCTTCAGGAAACATGGAGTTTGTATCCAAACCCGGCTAATGAAGAAGTGAAATTCGGATTTGAAAAAGACAACGAGTTGAAAGAAATCACAATTGTTACAGCATTAGGAAGCGTAGTTAGATCTGCTTCTACAACAGGAGTTACAGCAACAGTAAATGTTTCTGACTTAGCTTCAGGAGTTTACTTCGTAACATTGAAAAATGCGAAAGGAACAAGCACTAAGCAATTGGTGATTAAATAGATAAAAAGCTTAAAGAAGAAAGAGGAAAGTTGCAATGCGGCCTTCCTCTTTTTCGTTTTCCTCTTTTGGCTATCTTTAACCCATGGCAAAAGTAAAAACGGCATTTTTCTGTCAAAACTGTGGATATGAAGCCCCAAAATGGTTGGGAAAATGTCCGGAATGTGGCGAATGGAATACATTGGTTGAAGAAATTATTGAGAAAAATCAGGGCGGTGTTGTTGCCTTTTCAACCAGTAGCGGTCGTTCTGCCAAAGCACAATTGGTTTCAGATATTGAACCAAGCGAACAACAACGTATTTTTTTGCCAGATACTGAAATGAACCGCGTTCTTGGTGGCGGTTTGGTTCCGGGATCTTTGATTCTTTTTGGAGGCGAACCGGGAATTGGAAAATCAACGCTTTTGCTTCAGCTTGCGGTTCAATCCAACTTAATGATCCTTTATGTTTCAGGAGAAGAAAGTGAGCAGCAGATCAAAATGCGCGCCGAACGAATTGGAGAAAGAAACAAGCAGGTTTATTTGCTTACTGAAACGAACATTCAGAATATTTTCAAGCAGGCAGAAGAGCTTCAGCCTCAATTGTTGATTATAGATTCCATTCAAACGCTTTTCAATTCTCAAATTGAAAGTGCACCCGGAAGCATTTCACAAATTCGTGATTGTACGGCGCAGTTGCTGCGTTATTCAAAACAAACTGGAATTCCGGTTTTCCTGATCGGACATATTACCAAAGAAGGTTCGTTAGCCGGACCAAAAGTATTGGAACACATGGTAGATTGCGTGCTTCAGTTTGAAGGCGATCAGCATTACATGT
>CAMLET010000501.1 GCA_946479125.1 uncultured Flavobacteriales bacterium | reverse complement strand
TTTGAGAAGAGATGTTCTATGGGAAATTTCCCACGACCGCGAATTGTTTATCACCAACGATATCCAACGGATTGATCTTCAAAAAATCGGCGTGAATGATGCGGTCGCCCAATTTTTCTTTGTAGTTCAGATTTAAGAAGTCGATACTTTCCGTATCCACATCCATTACGTACAGATGTGTTTTCTCGTCATGAAGTAAAAACTCCGTTAAAGCACCAGTTCCCGGACCAATTTCAATTGCGGTTGTAACACCATTGTGATGCTTGAACTGTTCCGCAATTCGTTTACAAATCGCCTGATCTTTCAGGAAATGCTGACCGAGGTGTTTTTTGGGTTTAACGTGCATGTGTGAAGTGTTCTACAACATTCAATGTACTGCGAAAAGCTGCAAATTTACCGTCGTAACGTTGTTTATGATCTACTTGTAAGCGTTGTGCGTGCTCTTTTTGGTACGTGTCCAAATCTTCCTGACTGTATGCAACATATGTCATGGCGTAAGTGCAAGCCCCGGTTTCTTCTTCGTTCATTTTTGAAATACGACTTTCAAGAAAACATCCGGTTGCCATCACATCAGGAATGTGTGTTGTTCGCATCCAGTTCAACCAATCCAATTCAACGGATGGATCTAAACTAACGGTAACGTTGTAAATGATTTGCATGGGACAAAGATAGGTAAATTGACTTTAGACAAAGGACTAGAGACGAAAGACAATGAAAGTTTCTAATTCTAATCCAGATAGCCCATGGGACCAAAATTCTAAATGTTAAAGGAGCAAAATAGCCTTTAGAAGCCGAATCCCGATTTTGGATTGACGTTCTCCCTAAACTTTAGAATTTAGAATTGTTTTCTTTAAAATTCCCTTAACGTATTTCGTTCTTCGTATTTCAACATCGTTCTTATCGTACTCAATAAACCAACCGTGTCTTAAACCATTTTTTACGGAAATAGAGCTTCCGTCAACGTCTGAGGTAAAATTGCCCGTGTACGCTTCACTTGTGCCTACATTCGTATAACCGTAATCTTTTACTGCACCATTGTCATAAGTCACCTGCTCATAAACGTTGGCATTTTTGTGTTCAATCACCACGTATCCCGTAAGTTTACCCATCGAGTAGTTTCCAGACTCCACAAAGTTTGGTGTTCTTATTTCGTATTTGCCATGTCGTTTCGGCATTGATTCTCCTCGTTCATCACAATCTCTCAAAAGAACTAATACGGTATCCGTTTTTGGGAACACGGAAGTTTTAGCAGCGAACTGATAGAAATCTGTGTAATCTCCATTCTTTATTTCGTACTTGTAACAAATGATATTCGGTGTTTCATTTGTTACAAGTGTAATTTTATTATAGCCTGTTTCGGTAAATTCAGTGATTTCATATAAATACCCAGAAACATAACTTCTTTCTTCTACCAGTTTACCTTTTACCTTTTTTGAAAAGATGCCATGTTTTTTGCCGTTCTGATAGTTTTCGGTGATCAGGGTACTGTCGGGAAGATATTCCGTAATGGATTCACCGTTTTTTACTCCTTTTGAATAGTTTTTAATGGTCTTGATTTGCTGATTACCAACTACCATCAGTTGTTCAACTTTTCCTTCCAATTTTCCGGCAACATAAGTTCCAAACTCATAATTCAAAGAATCTTTTTGTAAATGGAACGAACCATCCAAAACACCGTTTTTGTGAGTCATCAATGATTTTTCAATAATCCACTCTCCATTAAAGTACACCTCTTTGGTGCCTGAACCGCCTTCCATAGGGGAGAGTTTCAAAAGGTCTTTATTTTTCCTGTAATGACGAATCGTTTCACCGTTTAACTTTCCGTTTTGGTAAGTTTCAGTGTAACTTATTTCGCCTTTTTTTGGACCTGATGTGACGTAGAACGTTCGCTTTCCATTTTCTATACCGTTAACAAAGCTGGTTTGGAAACACGGCTCATTTTTGTAACCGAACTTGGATGATGTAACCTGATAGCCTGTTAAGATACTATCCAATAGTCCGTTTTTATAAAATGCAATGTACAAAGTGTCGTAAAAATTGTTTGCTAGTCCAATTGCTTTCCCTTCTTTTTGACCATTTACAAACAACACTGTTTCAAACGCACCAGCATAGAACTCGTTATTTGTGGTGTTTTCCCAATTCAATTCTTCAGGGTGGATAGTAGTTTTTTCGTCGTATTTATCCTTCATCTGATCTTCTCGCTCATTGTGTGCCAGACGCCCATCTTGAAATTCGTGTTTTCCATTCCAATTTATTTTCATAGGAACAGTTGCCAAACCTTCCAGCTTTCCGTTTTTGTATGCTGGACCTGTAAATGTTCTTCCTTCAATATTGAATTTATCGCCACCAACCGGAACATCACGTTGCCACTGCAAACTTCTGATCACTTTTCCCTGTCCATCGTACCATTTCTCCATTCCGTACTTCCAATGATAACTGTGAACAGAACTGTGACATAATTTACCTTTATCATCAAAATCGGAAACAGTGCCATTCAATCTTCCGGCGCGATAATTCTCTTTTTTCTTTACGATGGAATCGCCAGGATAATAAGTAATTCGTTCTCCATCCAACACACCATTTTTAAAGTTCTCAATGATGGTGCATGTTTTTCCGTCGATGATTTCCGTTTTCTTTTTCGCCCCGTTCAAAGCATCAAAAACACCATTTTTTTTGACCATTCTGTAGCGATAATGGGGAATTTGTCCTTTCCCATTTGGATTATCAACCACCTCGTAGTCCTGATTAAGAATAAATGTTCCGTTGTCGTATGATGTAGTAATGAAATCACCATTCACATCTGCATTCAGTGTTTTGAATTTGTTCGATTTCAGGTGTGAAACCATATTCCTGTGTGCACTCTGATCG
>CAMLET010000500.1 GCA_946479125.1 uncultured Flavobacteriales bacterium | reverse complement strand
GAAACCACCATTGAAAAGATTTGTAAGCAAGGTTGTACCGTGGTTTACACTTCTCATCACTTAAAAGAAGCCGAGGAGCTGTGCGATCGCATTGGGTTGTTGGATCATGGGAAAATTATTGCATTGGACAAAACAGCTGTACTTATTTCGCGACATGAGGTCGAAGATCTGGAAAGTTTCTTTTTAAAATTAACTGGAAAAACACTGCGCGACTAATGGAAAAATGGCTGGCTTCGATTCGAAAAGAGTGGTGGATTCTCATTACAGATAAAGTTGGATTAATTCTTCTCTTTATTATGCCAATTGCAATGGTTTTTATTGTGACTTTGGTTCAAAATTCGTCGTTTGAAATAGCCAATGCAAAGCGATTAAATCTGGTGATTGCAAATACCGATACTGGTGAGTTTGGCGATTCCCTTGTGCAGTTAATGAAAGGTGATAGCAGCTTTAATATTGTGACTACCACGAATCAGAATGCGAACAAAAAAATACTAGAGGATCACGATGCACTCGTTTTGATTAAAATTCCAGAATCCTTCTCAGATAGAATCAACACTAAAGCAAAGCTTGCAAGTAACAAATTGACGAACGTAGACCAATTATCCTCTGATGAAAAAGATACTGATACAACAAAGACAGAGATACGTTTAATGTTTACATCACAATTGCAACCCACTTATCGGCAAACAATCGAAGCTTCAGTGAAATCTAAAATTAGTGAGATCGAGTCGAAAGCGTTGCTGAAACATTTGTATTCAAAACTGAAAATGGATAAAAAAAGTAATGACCTGAACGCATTACTTTTCAATTCTACCGTTGAATTGAAAGAGGAAAAAACAACGAAATCATTACTCATTCCTACCGCAACGCAACATAACGTTCCTGCCTGGACACTTTTTGCGTTATTTTTTATTGTGACTTCACTAGGAACAACTATTGTTCGTGAGCGCCACAAGGGAAGTTATATTCGCTTACGCACTATTCCAACCAGTTATCGCCTGGTGATTTTTAGTAAGATATGTGTTTATTTATTGGTTGCTCTTCTTCAGACAATTGTCATTTTTTCTATTGGTGTACTTGTTTTTCCGTTGATTGATCTACCTGAACTAAATTTACCATCTAACCCGATTCCGCTGATAACGGTGGTTATACTTTCATCATTGTGTGCCATTAATTACGCAGTTTTGGTTGGTGTTTTTTCTAAAACGGTCGAGCAGGCAAACGGTTATGGCGCCATTTCCATCATTATTTTTGCTGCAATCGGTGGAATTTGGGTTCCGTCCTTTATCATGCCAGACTACATGAAAACCATTGGTATGATCTCTCCAATGCAATGGTGTTTGGAAGGATTCTACAAAGTATTTTTAGAAGATGCCGGATTCAAAGAAATGCAATCTATTCTATGTTATTTTGGAGTGTTTATTCTGGTAACCACCATGTTGATTCGATGGAAATTGATTAAGTTAGAGAAGGAGTGATATAAAACCGTAAATCCGCCGAAGTCCATTTACTTTCAACGACGATTCATTCGTTTTTCTCTATTTTCCTGTAATTTGATAGCGATATGATTTGTGACTGGAATTGAAGTAGCTAAATGGACTTCTTTCAAAAATCGTTTTGCGATATCGTAATCCAGAAACTCATAGATGATCTTGTGTCCTGCAGTGTTTGATTCATAAATGAAATCATAGGTGACAGAACGAGCGATTTCTGTGGAACTCCCATTCCAATTGGTACCGCCAACATTACTGAAAGCATTGTTGCTGTATTCGCGTTCTACTGAAAGTTTAAGATGAAATTCAATCGGATCAGCTAGTCTTGTCCATTCTCCCCACTTGGATCCGAAAAGTGATTTGAATTTC
The DNA here is from genome assembly GCA_946479125.1 of uncultured Flavobacteriales bacterium. Next base: position 1,008 of record CAMLET010000500.1, on the reverse strand, counting down.
CGATAGCTATTTGTTTCACTATTGAGCTCTAATCCCGTTTCAACAAGACTTAGAAAAACAGTTAACGTAATGAAAACGACTGCTAAAGGGAAAAAGAAAAATAGTAAAGGGATTGCTGCAACAGCGCACAAAACTGCCGGAATAATGTAAACGAGTGTTCGTCCTTCATTAGCAACTATGAGATGATTTGATTTAGATGACATTTGTAATGAAATGAAATTAATTTTCCAAACAAACCCAGCCTCGGGCTGCTTTTATCGCTCCAAAATAGTTCTCCGACCATTCTGCGTTTAGCATAATCTCAGAATTTGCGTTGGCAATGATGTAATACCATGTTTTTCCATTTTCTGTATACGAATTGTACGCTTTTATTTTGGTGCCAGATTTTAAAGTCCCGATTTCTGGATTTGCACCAATTTGCTGATAAAGATCGTAATCTTCTGAAGTGAGATCTGGGGCCATGATTACTTTTTTCTCGCTTGAAATACTTATTACGGTATCAATTTTTATCGGCTCGTTCTTCATCCGATATGCATATGCGATTTGATGAGTGTATTGTCGAATACTGTCACGGACATCCTCACTATTTTCATAATACATGTATTCCAGTCGAAAGTCGGCACAGCAAGGTGTTTTTAGTACGACCATTTCTGTATGTTTTCTGGAAAGTTTCATCTTGATTATCCAATATCCAAGCTCTTGAGGAATATAATCTTTTCCTACTTTGAAGAAAAGTACAGCGTCTGTGTTTTCATATCCGGGACAAAGTCTTCCATAAAACAGAATATCTAAATCTCCATCAATGTCGAAATCGTGAACGTAAAGCGCAGTGTCATATCGATTACAGAAATCATTAAATTTCTCAGTATATCGTAGTCCGGAACAAAACATCGAAGAAGTATCATCGTACATTTTTCGTAGAAAACGCAGTTTTGTTTGTTGGGTCTCCTGTTTGAATTGGTCCGGAAGTGTAATTCCCGTGTCAATTTCATTGAAGAAAGCGGTGTA
>CAMLET010000499.1 GCA_946479125.1 uncultured Flavobacteriales bacterium | reverse complement strand
TACGATATAGACCTTGGTGACTGGAGTTCAGACGTGTGCTCTTCCGATCTAGAAATGAAGGAAACACGCTTATCTGTTGTGATTTCACATGTAAATCGTTTTACATAGTGCAATTCTTTTGCACCATCGAAATAGACCGCTGAAATTGGACGATCTGCAACCCATTTCTCAATGTGGATCATGTCCTCATCAAAGTGATTCGCTAAGTCGAAAGTTGTTAAGCGGTAATCTCCGTTTTTGTACAAAGTCATAATTCTGTCTTCACCTTTGAACGAGCCAAGGAATTTACCTCTTCCTTCATCGTTCAAACGACCAACAACTGTATCGTACCAAATTTTACGAGAAGCCAAGGTTGAACCACCAACTTCTTTCTGGGTAATCTTCTGTACAATTTCCTTTGTTACACGGTTTCCTCCCGACTGACGACCTTTGATTAACAAATCTCCCAAGTCGATATCGAAACGCAAACGCTTCAAGTGCGGACGTGGACGTAACATAACTGTAACAACCTCACGTTCACCATTCGGGTGAACAGAGAAATACAACAACTTAGAACCTTTGATTCCACGCGTTAAATCATATTCCGTATCACGTGTCACTGAATTCACAAAGAAACGTTTCATCATGGTAGAACCACCGGTTCCGTCCTGATACATCACGTGGTAAATGGTACGCTTATCGCCTTTTTTCCAAACGTCGGCATGCACAATTCCTTTACCAACGAATTTCTTCTCGGTAACTTTTGTTACGATGAATTTTCCAGTGTCGAAGAACACGATAATGTCATCAATCTCAGAACAATCGTTCACTGCTTCGGTTTTCTTCAATCCCCAACCAATGAATCCTTCTTCAATATCAACGTATAATTTTTTATTCGCAATAATTACTTTCGATGCCGTAATGTTATCGAAGACTTTCATCTCCGTCTTGCGCTCTTTTCCAGCGCCAAAACGTTTCTTCAAGTCTTTGTAATACTCAATTGCGTATTCGATAAGGTTTGCCAAATGACCTTTCACTTCTTCCATTTCTGCCTCAAGCTTCGCGATTAAATCGTCAGCTTTATCAGAATCGAAACGTGTAATCCGGATCATTGGAATTTGTGTGAAACGGTGTAAATCCTCGTCAACAATCTCGCGAATGAAGCTTTTCTTGAACGGTTTGAATCGGTCGTACATGTACTTGAAAAGTCCTTCTTTATCAGAGTACAACTTAAAGTCGATGTACATTTCTTCTCGAATGAAGATCTTTTCTAGAGTTGAGAAGTGCCATTGTGCTTGCAATTCAGCCAAACGAATTTCCAACTCCAGCTTCAATAAGTCGACTGTATTGTTGGTATTTACTCTCAAAATCTCTGAAACTCCAATAAATCGTGGTGTATCACCATCAATTATGGAAGCATTCGGTGAAATAGAAACTTCACAATCCGTAAATGCATAAAGTGCATCAATGGTTTTGTCAGGAGAAACTCCAGGAGCCAAATGAATCACAATTTCAGCTTCAGCAGCTGTATTGTCTTCGATTTTCTTTACCTTGATCTTTCCTTTATCGTTGGCTTTGATAATACTTTCAATCAACGAAGAAGTAGTACAACCAAATGGAATTTCATTGATCATCAAAGTCTTGTTATCGACCTTTTTGATCTTTGCACGAACACGAACTTTTCCACCACGTAAACCATCGTTGTAGTTCGTAAAATCTGCCATTCCTCCGTTCAGGAAGTCTGGAAAAATCTCTACACGTTTGCCACGAAGTAAACTTATAGAAGCATCAATCAACTCAATGAAGTTGTGCGGAAGAATCTTACATGCCATTCCCACCGCAATTCCTTCAGCGCCTTGCGCCAATAGAATCGGGAATTTTACAGGAAGATTGTCTGGTTCTTTGTTTCGACCATCATAGCTCAGCAACCATTTTGTTGTTTTCGGGTTGAAAACTACATGGCTTGCAAACTTGGATAAACGTGCTTCGATATAACGTGGAGCCGCCGCACCGTCACCAGTAAGCGTATTTCCCCAGTTTCCCTGACAATCGATCAATAAGTCCTTTTGTCCCAGTTGAACCAACGCATCACCAATCGACTGATCACCGTGCGGGTGATACTTCATTGTGTTTCCGATAACGTTCGCCACCTTGTTGTAACGACCGTCATCCAATTCTTTCATGGAATGCAAAATTCGTCGCTGTACAGGTTTGAAGCCGTCGTACAACGAAGGAACAGCACGTTCCAAAATCACATATGATGCATAGTCGAGAAACCAGTTCTCATACAATCCATCGAGCGCGATTATATTTTCATCTGTATGTTTGTGATCATCAAGAAGAAAAGCAGAACCTTCGTCACCACCTTCATTCTCATTTCCTAAATCATCATTTTCTGGATCTATTGGTCCAATTTCGTCTTCACTCATACTAAGAAGCCTTTTCAATTGGTTCTACATCGTCTTCTTCCGAAGAACTATCATCCTGATCTGCATCTTTTTCCACTCTCAGATTATCAATAATGAAATCTTGTCGTTCCGGGGTATTTTTCCCCATGAAGTAAGAAAGAATGGAATCAATAGACGCCTCTTTACTAAGAATTACCGGTTCTAAACGAATATCGTCGCCAATAAAATGTTTGAACTCATCAGGTGAGATCTCACCCAAACCTTTAAATCGCGTAATCTCCGGATTCTTTCCTAGTTCAGCAATTGCATTTCTACGTTCTTCTTCAGAATAACAGTAAATAGTTTTCTTCTTATTTCGAACACGGAAAAGTGGTGTTTGTAATACATAAACGTGGTTTCGCTTCACCAAATCCGGAAAGAATTGCAGGAAGAAGGTCAATAACAACAAACGAATGTGCATTCCGTCGACATCGGCATCGGTTGCGATTACGATGTTG
>CAMLET010000498.1 GCA_946479125.1 uncultured Flavobacteriales bacterium | reverse complement strand
GTTAGCTAATAATGAGGAAAAGAGAAAAGCCGAAAGAGGAAGGAACAGAGATTCATTTATCATTGTCTTTTGGTTTTCCTCTTTTCACTTTTGACTTATCCAGATATTTCTATCTTTAAAGTCTAAACTAATACAATGAAACACCTTATTATCGGATTAACCACCGCCCTAATTCTAGTAGCTTGTAATTCTGGAAATAGCTATAACGGACCAACTCAACAACCTGAACCCGAAATGATCTTCGGAAAGGAAAAAAAGAAACTTGAATCTTACATCGCATTTCTCGACAGCGTAAAGTCTGTTTCAAACGATTTTATAGTTGATACTACCATTTTTGAAGGTGGATCTTTTTTCTACATCGACAGCCTGGGTGATGAAAACAAAACAAGTGATATTACTGACCTGATTGATCAGGCAAGAGACAAACAACAAGGGAAACAAGCCAGCTTCACTTCAATGAACGCATTGAGATCAGTGTTGAAAGGTCAAACAAAAATGGAATCGTATGCTGATTTCCTGAAAGACGTGGAAGCTACCCGTTATCTGGCAGTTCTTAAAAACGTTGCAATGGCAAAACCACGAATGCAGGGAAGTTCTTCATTTGAAGGTGGCGGCATTGTAAGTTTGGTTCAGGTGATCGATCTAAAAGCACTCAAAATAGTTAAATATGCTGTTCTTCAGGCTGAGAACTCCAACGAAGTAAATACAACGAATGGCTTGTCGGCATACCAATTGGAACAAGATCTTTGGACCAACTACGGAAGAAAAAGAAGAGAAGTTTTAACCAACCTTTTTCAATAATCGACTATGCGTATCGTATTTGGTGTCTATAACATAGGCATAAAGGAGTATTCTCCTTCAGAACTTGGTATTACAGATGAAGCTGCAAAGGCTTATACATTTGCTGTTAAACAACGCATATTTCACGTTTTCTGGATTCCTATTTTTCCCTTGTATAAGATCTATGCAATGGTGGATAGAGCCGGAACAGGATATCACGCACCTCCGGGAATTGAATCGATGCTCAGAAATGCTGGTCGGCACAAAACCCCGTGGTACAGCTTTTCGCTTTTGATCCTTGCAGTTGTTGTGTTTTCATGGATTGGAATTACTGATGCGTACGAAAGTCACCAAACCAAAGTGGCTATGCAGGAGACAAAGGATTCGTTTGTGGCTTACTCTTCTCAGTTGACAAAAAATATTCAAAAGGGAGATGTATTTGTTCTGTTCGACGCGTACGATTGGAGTTATGACACTGATTATTCGTCGGGTGGTAAAAAGTATGTTCTGCTGGTAGATTCCATTGCTGGTCAGAAGTATTTTATGCATACAGCATATTTTGAAGGTTACGATGAAGGAACTCCTCAAACCAACGAGCAAATCATTCAATATCTGGCTGCATCCGATTCTCTGTTAGGACTGAGAACGATGACCAAAAAACAACTGGAGGCTTTTCAGGGTTCATCAAAAGGCGGTGACGATTATTACATTTCAGGAGGCTCAGTCCTTAATGGAAGCCACTATGTACTTCATCACAAATTGTACATGAACCGACCAAATCTTACCATGGAAACATCATCTTACTCTTCAAATGAATTAACGCTGTCGATGAGATATATTGGTCCTGTTGCCCGAATTTTAAAGTTCGAAGCTATCGAAGGAATTTCCAACGGTGCTACTTACAATAAGATTCTGGCAAATGAAACCAATGTTCAGTTCCATACACAAATGAACATTGCCGGTGTTTCAGGCGATGACGATTTTAAGTTTAAGCTTACGCTTGAAGACGAAGACGGAAAGAAATATAAATACATGGTTGAAAAACTAGGGTATAATATTCATTGCGTTTTGCTTTAATAAGAGACATGTGACGTAGTGACAGGTCGCGACCTGTCACTACAAATCACAGACTCTATGGACATCCACCCATACCTTTTTCTTACTTTTGAAATATGGAATTCGGGAAGGTCGACAGAAGTTTATTGGACAGCATTGATTTTTCATTGCCAGCTGACGGTAAATACCTTGATTTGCTTCCCGATCGTGAAGGTGCTCCCAAGATATATCTCGGTGCACCAAAATGGGGAATCAAAGAATGGATTGGTTTGATCTATCCCGAAAAAACCAGGGAAACACAATTTCTGGATCACTACATCCGAAGTTTTAGTGGAATCGAATTAAATACGACACATTATCAGATCTACCCGGAATCAACCATTCGTAAATGGGCCGAAAAAGCAGCGGGAAAGGATTTCCTGTTTTGTCCAAAATTCCCGCAATCCCTTAGTCATTACAGTGAACTAACCAGTGTGCGAGCTCATGAGATCACAGACCGGTTTTTGTCATCGATCATCCATTTCGAAGAACATTTGGGTCCGCTTTTCCTGCAGTTAAGTGATAGATATGGTCCACAAAAAAAGGCGGCATTGTTTGATTACCTCGAACGGCTGCCAAGAGATCTGGACATCACACTGGAAGTTCGTCATCCAGATTGGTTTAATGAACCTCATCGTAAAGAACTTTTCGATAAACTGTTTGAATTAGGCATAGGAAGCGTAATCACCGATGTTTCTGGCAGACGCGATTGTGCGCATATGGAAGTGACCTCGCCTGTTACACTTGTAAGATTTGTAGGAAACGGACTTCATCCAACGGATTATAAACGAATTGACGAATGGGTAAAACGTATTTCCCATTGGATGAAAAGTGGGTTAAAAGCCATTCATTTTTATGTTCATCAGCCTGGAGAAATACATACACCAGAACTTACCGCATACCTGGTTGAACAGCTGAATGAGAAATGTAAAACCCAACTCACGCATCAGAAATTAGAAAGTCCCTGCTTCATAGAAAAAACAGGGACATTATTTTGATTGAATAATAAAGAT
>CAMLET010000497.1 GCA_946479125.1 uncultured Flavobacteriales bacterium | reverse complement strand
AGAATCATCAGTTAAGTTCACTGAACATTCACTCATTGGTAATTGAAAAACATAATTATAATTCGTTTTAACCCAATTCAATCCAATATAAAATTGCTTTGTTAGATTCACTGAATCTTTGATTAAGATTTCACATTTTTCAATGTTTTCGATTACAGTTCTACCTTCGAAATAGAGTTTTAAAAGCGATGTTTTATAGGAAAGCATCATCGCAGGAACGAAATAATTTTTTATCTCAGCTAACTCTGGACAATTGATTATCTCTTCATATAACGCATTAATTTTATCGTTATCAGGATTTTCGGATTGAACTAAAAAAGAAAATTCATTATTATAGCAATAACTCAAACACACTTTGGCAGCATATTTATCAGCCTCTGTAGTAGAAGATTGGAGTTTGATTTTTAATACTAACCGTGCACGTTTTAACAATTCAGCATTACGGACAACATCTTTTGCATATTTTATCTGTGCATGCAAATCTAAAACGGATAGACTTTCTAATTCTTGACTAGGTGAACGCGTTTCTTGAATCTTATATTTCCAGTCATCAAATATTTCATAGTGAGTTAACAAGTACTTATTCCAGTTTTTGAAATATTCCAAATAAGTTTCGTTTAAAACTTCAGACGGATTAAAAACTTCATTTTTACCGTTTTTAGACACGTAAATTTGTGATGAGGCATCTTTACTTTTCAATTCCTCTACATATCTTAAAGTGATTTTATGACGTATGAAATATGCTTTTTTATATACCTTATCACCGATCTCTTCACGCGCAGTCGAAGAATCTAAAAATTCAATGATTTCATCTAATTTCCTTAAGGAATCTAAGTCCGTGTTTGAAACAAAATGATCACATTGGGCAACGAACAAATTTGCGTAAAATAAATCCACGAAATAATCACCGCCTCCATTAAACTCAAATTTTTGGAATTTTATAAAAAGAGATTCATTTATGTAAAAACGCTTTTCGTGAAATTTGAATTTTAACTGAATACTTTCTAAAAATCGAAGAAGTGAGCTCGCGATTTCATTTAGATTTTTTGTTTGTTCAACGACGGTTGGAGAAGGTAATGATGGGTGAAATGAAAATTCGTTCCAAATTGTACTGGTGGATTCCTCAATTGCTTTATCATATTCAACTAAGTTGGCATAAAATTGATCATCAATAATATAATCACCAGACAATATTGCTTCATTGAAAGACTCAATTACTGAATAATTTATTTTTTCTATACCAGATAAAAGCGAACTAAGTTCTTCTTCCGTCAGCTTATCATGAGTTTCTTTGTCTGCTACTAGCTCAATACTCTTTTGGCAATAGGTTTCAATTTCTGATGAATAGGTGGAGAAAGGAAATTTCAAAACAATTCTAATTGATTTATATGAAAATATTTCTCTTCAACAATGATTTCTTCAATTGGAATCGGCATGCTGTTGATACCATTCTTTTTTGCTTCATGGAAATTTTTCTTCCAAGATTTGTATTGATGACTAAGTTCTACGAGGTTAAAAGGCGTTTCAAATAATAAAGCTTTATTCTTATCCAAAAGATTATCCAATGCTGAATCAATGATTGACCTTTTATCTTGATCCAAATTTGAAAAATCTACATTGACACCTTGTTTTAAAACAGTTTGAGATGAAGTAACAGAATAGTAATTCAAAGCATTAGCACGGATTTTTGAATACAAATCAGACTCAACATGCCCGTAAGGCATGGCAACAAAATTGTTAAATACATTCTTTACGAGAACGTTTTCTTTTCCAATTCCTGAATCAATTGCAACTGTAAAAAAAAGTAGTTTTTGAACCTTAAGAATACTAAGGTCATTTTTCATTTCTAAACCTTTCTTGCTCAATAATTTGGACAAAAAATATTCGAAGTATTCCGTTTTCGATCCGTTCATATCAATTCAATGTGTTGTGCAAAAGTATCACATTTACCTCTTAAAGATAATCATTTATCAACGACATATCAACAAACTTATAAACCATGCACTATGGGTGATAAGTATCAATCTTAAAAAGTTGAGGAGAATCCTAAAACCTCTACAGCCATAATGGAGTGCTTCCGCCGCGGCGGATTGAGCACGAAGCCAATATTTCAATCAATAAAAAAAGGGAAACATTTCTGTTTCCCTTTGTGACCTCGTCAGGATTCAAACCTGAAACCTCTACAGCCGTAATGTAGTGCTCTATTCAGTTGAGCTACGAAGCCAAAATTTCTTTTTTATCTAACCGTCTTTGTAGTGCTTCTGCCGCGGCGGATTGAGCTACGAAGCCTTGTCGTTAGACGGGTGCAAAGATAGGTGCTTTTTTCTTTTATACAAACATTCTTTGCAGAAAATTATTCTCTTTACTGAATCTCAGCTGTTATTCCTCTCTCTAACAATGCAGTACACATTGGTTCTAATTTCGTGTATTCGCCAACTTTTACCTGACATTTACCATTAAAATGAATGATCCATGTGCATTGCTCGGCTTGTTCAACCTCGTGCTTGCAAACTTTTATCAGCGATTCTATCACATGATCAAAAGTATTGAAGTCGTCATTGAAAACAACCAGGTTTTGCTGATCAACTACTTTCTCCTGAACCAGCGTTAGTGCTTCTTCTTGTGTTTGCGTGCTAAAATTCATCTTATTCTTCATTCTGTACTTCTGCTGATACACCAAGTAACTGCATTTGGTTCAAAATTACTTCGAAATTTCCTGTTTTACTAGCGTAAACTCGCAATTTAGATGTATTTGTTTCGGACATTGTTACAATCTCAAATGGAATGTTTCCACGCAATAAATAGTTTGCCAACGCTCCGGAAATAGCATCGATATAGCTTACTTCCGCGTATTTACCGTTCTGCTCAATTGCTGATTCTATCTTTCCTA
>CAMLET010000496.1 GCA_946479125.1 uncultured Flavobacteriales bacterium | reverse complement strand
GTAAAGTAACTGCTTCGTTGTATGCTAAGTTGCAACGTGAAAACGAAACTTTACGTGCAATTATGCGTGATTATGTTCGTCAGATCGATGAGTTGAATACGAAAAATGTTCAATTGTCTACAGACTTGGATAAAACAACAGCCGAGTTGACAGATACGAAAGTAGAACGTGATCAGTTCAAAGATGATGCAGCTACACAAAAAGCGAAAGTAGATGTTGCGGCGAAGTTGAAAGCTTATGGTTTCAATTCTACAGGTCAACGTATGAAAATGAATGATACACCTGAGCCTACAACGAAAGCTCGTAACTGTGTTCAGGCAATTTCATCATTCACTATTGGAGAAAATGATATCGCTGAAGCCGGTCAACGTGTACTTTACCTTCAAATTACTGATCCTTCTGGAAAAGTACTTCAAGGTAGAAGTGGTGGATCTGATAACGGTGTAGTTTACTCTGCAAAACGTGAGGTTCAGTACGGTAATAAAGCATTAGATGTATCAATCTATTACGATTTCAATGGTGAAGAGCCGACAGCTGGATCGTACAAGGTTAAAATTTATTGTGATGGTTCTGTAATTGGAACGGACGCATTTAGTTTAAAATAGTTAGTTTTGTAAAGTGCTCAGTGTGAAGCTGAGCACTTTTTTTATTTTTAGGTAATGACAAATATTTTTATTGCTAATCTGGACTGGGAAATCACGTCTGAAGATTTGAAAGTAACGTTTTCCGCGTTTGGTTCTGTACACTTAGCTCATGTGGTTTTTGATGCTAAAACAAAACAGTCAAAAGGTTTCGGATACGTTGAAATGGAAAGTGCAGAAGAGGCAATTGCTGCTATTCAGGCATTGAATGGTTTTGAAGTCAATGGAAGAAGTTTAGATGTAAAAATCGCTTCACCAAAATCAAACAGACCAAAACCAGAAGATAAACCCAAGAAAACATTCCAAAAGAAACCTTTCCAGGGAGGTGGCGGTCAACGCAACTTCAATGGTCCACGTCAAGGTGGTGGAGGCGGTGGATACCGTTCTAATAACCCAGGAGGTGGAGAACGCAAACCGTGGAACTCTGAAGGACAAGGCGAAAGAAAGCCATGGAATTCAGGCGGACAAGGTGGTGAGCGTAAGCCATGGAACTCAGAAGGACAAGGCGAACGTAAGCCGTGGAATTCTGATAGACCAAGTGGAGAACGTAAACCATGGAATTCAGAAGGACAAAGCGGTGAAAATAAACCATCATCTTCAGAAGGAAGTTCAGATTCTGGAGAAAGAAAATTAAGACCACGTAGAACAAAAGAATAATTAAGCATGTCAGAAGCTGTTGATCAAGGTCACGTACACACGTCGATAGATGATAAAGGTGTTGGAACAATCGAGTTTGGACACCCAATGAGTAACTCACTTCCCGGAAAAATTTTGCGTTTACTAGCAGAAACAATTACCGCGATGGGAAACAATCAGGAAGTTAAAGTAATTGTTCTTCGATCTGCTGGTGATAAGGCATTCTGTGCCGGAGCTAGTTTCGATGAATTAATTGCGATTGATAACTTGGAAACAGGGAAGGTTTTCTTCTCTGGATTTGCTCAGGTCATCAACGCTTGTAGAAAATGTCCAAAATTGATCATTGGACGCGTTCAAGGTAAAGCTGTTGGTGGAGGAGTAGGGATTGCTTCTGCAGTTGACTATTGCTACGCAACACGTTATGCTGATGTAAAACTTTCTGAATTGGCGGTTGGAATTGGACCATTTGTGGTTGGACCAGCTGTTGAGCGTAAAATTGGACTTTCGGCAATGTCTCAGTTAGCAATTAACGCTACAGAATGGCGTACTGCAGATTGGGCAATGAAAAAAGGATTGTACACAGACGTTTTTGAGACTGAAGACGATATGGATGAAGAAATTCTACGTTTGTCTACACAGTTGGCAAAATCAAGTCCGGAAGCAATGGCTGAATTGAAAAAAGTGTTCTGGCAAGGAACTGAACATTGGGATCAGTTGTTGGTTGAAAGAGCCGGAATCAGTGGAACATTGGTTTTATCTGATTTCACTGTGAATGCAATTCATGCCTTCAAAAAAAAGTAAATAAGCATTCAATATATTGAAGCCCTGGTCGCTGAGGAATCTCGAAGTGCCAGGGCTTTCTTGTTCTAACGATTTATCTTTTCCTGATCAAATGTTTCCACTTCATGAGTAATCAAAGCCATCAACGCAAAGCTAGCCAACCAGTGTTCTCCCATGTAATCGCCATCGGTAATATTGGGAAGTGAAGCATTTATATGCTGTTCCGCTATTTTTCTCAAATGCTGTAGTTTGGGATTTGTTTTCGAAAGCTCTATTAAACACCAGGCTCTGCTGAAGTTCAAACCATCTAAATGAACCAGTTTTCCGTCTGTTCGATCCAATATTTTTCCGGGCTCTAAAGTAAATTTCTTCGAATATAATTCAGGCATGAATTTCTTTAGCCAAATCTGGAATTCTGCTTCCGGATATACTCTTCGCATTAAATCAATTTCTTCAAATGCCGGTGAAAGAAAATCGTAACCGCTCGGTTCAAAACGAATAGGATACTTCTGATCGTCTCCATAAAATGTTTCACTCTTGATTTCTATAATTTCCTTTAGACTGTCGTTTTTCTGGGTTAGTGCATAATCATAAGCGAAGGTCAAACCAAAAGCGGTATTTACATGCTCTCCAGTTCTGATTGGATAAGCCAGTTTCCCTAAAAAGGTGTAATAACTTTCGCACAATTTATTGGAAAGAGGACGAAGATTCTCTGCACATTTCTTTGCCATCGGATCATCCCATGAATCCAATTCCATTTGCAACTTTAAGATCCATGCCCAGCCATAAGTACGCTCGAAAGAAGCATTGTTTTTTGTGTCAAAGAAAGAAAGTTCT
>CAMLET010000495.1 GCA_946479125.1 uncultured Flavobacteriales bacterium | reverse complement strand
ATATAAATCTCTTCCTAATTGCCCACCTGCTCGAACAGCATCATCATTAAAATTATATGACGCTCCAATCGAAAGTTTCGGTTTCTTCTCACGCTCCAAATCACCTTCCTGATAATCATTTTTACCAGTGAAAGCTCCAAATGGTAAAGCTTCCAATCGTGCAGTGTAGCTCAAACCACTATTCGATTGTGTTGTGTTTCTTCCTTCACCTGATGTTAAAGCCGCTGAAACAGCCCAGTAATCTTTTTTATAGCTTCCGAAGAACCCGAAATCCCTGTCCATATTAAAGGTTGCGTTCACAATAGAACGATCTGCAAATTGTTGGTCACCAGAAGAAATAACACGTTGACGGTTTCCAGGCAATTTTGTTTGACCAAATCCGAATTTCAATCCTTCAATTGGTTCGTAATTAATTACCGCATCACGCACCACATTCGGACTTGTATTCACAACTGACTCCTGCGTCATATCCCAATCCATATCACCACGTGAAAAAGCCAATTGTAATTTATACGTAAGCTTTGGATCATAAACAAAACCTTCCAGCTTCAAACGCAATCGTCGAACACGAAATTCATATGACGCAGCCGACAAATCTTCTTCGGAGCGTGTTAGGAATGCAGCTCTATTTTGCATTCTGAACTGCAGACGCATAGAGAATATGGAATCTTTTCCTACAAACTCAATTCCCTTTTGCGATTTGGTATAAATAGCTGCTTCGTTTTTCTGTGCGAAAATTGAACCTGACAATGCGAGGCAAAAAATGATTGTTAACTGTTTCATGATACAAAAGTAATCTTGATTTATTTCTTAGCTCTGTGGATAACCTTGCTAAATGTGATTTGCATGTAATCTTTTCTTCTTTCAGTTGTATTCAAATGAAGAAATTGATGCATTAAACCAACCTGAATTGATGCTGTTTTAAACTTATATCCCGTTCCGACAAAGAATCTGTTTTGATTGAAAAACGGAGCTTTCTGTGTAAACATAATCTCATCCGAAATGTTCAAATAGAACGTGGAAGGACCCATTGTTTTATGGTTTAACGGAATGGTTGACTGCAAACGGTAACGAATTCTGTATCTGTCGTCATCATTGAATTCAGTATGATTTCCGTCGAATTCATTTGTAGTTGCATTGTATTTTTTAATGAATCTATCTTCAAAACGGAAGCGGTGATCAAAATTCACTCTTCCACCATTCGATTTCATTGTAAACTCTGCCCAAATTCGAGCTTCTGTTTGTTTTTGAGGCGTTTTGAAGTTTTCGTAATCTACATATTGATGATATGTTCCTATTCCTAGCCCTCCGGCAAACTGATCTGTGAATGTATAATGAAAGAAGGTTTTTGCTTCCCAGTAATTAATGTCATTGTAAAACTCCTGACTTCTCATTTGTGCTTCAGCAAACCAATTGATCTTTGGATGAATCTCATATTTCACATTTAACGTTTGCCATGTTCCTGTTTGAAAGCGTGTGTTAGATGCCCAGCCTTGAGCTTTGCCAAGTACTGGTAACACAAGAAGAATAGAAAATAGAATTGTTTTCATCTGAATAAAAATTTTCAGCAAAACTAATTTCTTCACATTCAATTAACACTCACTAAATCGTTTCATAATAAAATCTTAACGGTCTTAATATTTGGTTAACATTGGAGGTCAAAATTTGAGATTTCAACATCAAACTTCATTCAAAAATGAAAATAGAAGAATCCGTAAATTCCATTTGTTAACATTAAATTAATATTGGAATATTCGTAAACCACTGTGAATCTGATGACTTGATGAAATTGACTCTAAAATTGATACACTAATGGTCAACTTTACGTTTATGTTAACATTTCATTTGGGCAGTTTGTAAACGATATGTCAAGTTACCTTTGTGCCGTAAAATTAAAATGACATTAAAATGGCATCAGGAATATTGAAATTCTTCTTACCGAAAGATCGAGTGTTTTACTCATTATTCGAACAAGCGTCACAAAACTTAGAGGCAATCGCTGGTAAACTGGTTCAATGTGTAAACGAATCAGACTATAATAAAAGAGCTACAATCATTAAGGAAATGGAAGATTTAGAGCATCAAAATGATGATCTGACTCATGAAATTTTCATGGAATTGGGTAAGAATTTCATCACGCCATTTGACCGTGAGGACATTCACGCTTTGGCTACATCTTTGGATGATATTGCTGATCACATTTACGCTTCTGCAAAGAAGATTAACTTCTATAAAGTAGATCCAAACGATTCAGGTATCTTGAAAATGGCAGATGCTATTCAAGAGGCTGTATTAGCAGTAAATTCAGCTGTTAAGGAATTGAGAAACTTGAAAAACACGCAAAAAATCATTGAGTGTGTAATCAAGATCAACTCTGTAGAAAATCAAGCTGATGATATTTTCGACTTAAGCATTGAGCGTTTGTTCGAATCAGATATCGACGCAAAAAGCCTTATTAAGAAGAGAGAAATCTACCAAATTCTTGAGGTAGCAACAGATAAGTGTGAAGACGTTGGTAACGTTATCGAATCTATCGTTGTAAAATACGCTTAATCATTAATCTAAAAGAGACAGTATGTTTACGCTTTTAGTAGTCATAATTATTGTTGCGCTTTTGTTCGATTTGGTGAATGGATTTCACGATGCTGCGAACTCTATTGCTACAGTAGTTTCAACAAAAGTTCTTACTCCGCTTCAAGCCGTTATTTGGGCTGCTGTATTTAACGTTGCAGCTTTCTGGGTTTTCGATATGAGTGTAGGAAATACAGTGGCAAAAACAGTAGATAACTCGGTAATTGACCTTTGGGTAATTTTAGCTGGATTGGTTGCTGCAAGTGCATGGAACTTATTTACATGGTGGCTTGGACTTCCATCTTCATCATCACACACATTAATTG
>CAMLET010000494.1 GCA_946479125.1 uncultured Flavobacteriales bacterium | reverse complement strand
CAATGAAATTTCGTTTGGCATTGCAGCTGGATCACCAGGACCATTGCTCAACATAATTCCAGTTGGATTGAATGCTTTGATATCGGCTGCTGTAGTTCCCAGAGGGAACACTTTAACGAAAGCTCCGCGATCATTCAAACAACGAACGATGTTCTTCTTCACACCAAAATCAAGAAGAGCAACTCTCAATTTGCTTGAAGGGTCACCACTTTCGTAAGCTTCTTTTGTAGCAACTTTAGAAGAAAGCTCCATTCCATCCATTGAAGGAATTTCTTTTACTTTCTCGATCAATACTTTTTCGTCTAAAATCTCAGAAGAAATAATGGCATTCATTGCACCTTTATGGCGAATGTGGCGAACCAACGATCTTGTATCGATATCAGTAATCCCTACTGTTTCGTTCTTCAACAAATAGTCATTCAAATTGGAAACACCACTTGCGCGAGAAAAACCGTTAGAGAATTTTTTTGTCACCAGACCAGCAATTTTAACGGTTTCAGATTCCACTTCTTCGCTGTGAACTCCGTAATTTCCGATATGTGCTGTGGTCATGATTAGCAATTGCCCAAAGTAAGAAGGATCTGTAAATACCTCCTGATAACCGGTCATACCAGTATTAAAAGCAATTTCACCGGTTGTTGTACCTATCTTACCAGTGGCAAAACCGCGATATACGGTTCCGTCTTCCAAAACGAGGAGCGCAGTTGAGCGTTCTTCCATAGAATTTTTTTTTGCAAAATTAGGAATTAAAAACCATTCTAAGAAGCGAGACTTCAATCAAGATTAAAAAGCGAATCACAAAGAATGCTAATGATTACGCAGTATTCAGCGCATGTTCAAGTTTATAGTGTTAATTCTTTTTTGAATTTGTGCAAAAGTAATGTGTGAAAGTTCAAACTCGACTCCGCTCGGTTACCTTAAATTGAAAGAATCAAAATCTGTTTACGTGGATGAACAGACGCGATGCTTCGACTCCGCTCAGCAACCCGCGTCTCTACAAAAGAAGAATATTACTTAATTCTCTACCACCAAACCTGAAGCGGTAATGGATGATTTCTCCTGATACTCTTCGTAATCTGTATTGATTTCCCAGAGATTGTGAGTGGTTTGCTTTACGATATTTTCAGCTGCCAGTATTCCCATAAGAATACTGTGATCCTGATTATTGTATTTGAACGCACCGTAACGACCAATCACAGAAAGATTTTCAACACTGGTCAAATAATTTTCTACTATTTGCAATGGTTGTTTGTAACCTCGTTGGTAAACCGGATAACATTTTGGAATCTTGTAAACGAAGCCATCAGAAATCTCCAACCCATCAACCAATCCAGTCATTTTCATTTCTTTCTTAGCCAAAGCGATTAATTCAGCATCCGACATTTTCCAGATTGGATCTTCGTCGTAACTCCAATATTCTAAGGTTACAATTGTTGCCTTCTCACCATTGTTTACTTCCGGAACCCAGTTGCTACAGTTAGTAACACGCCCCATTTGCAATTCACTTGCATGAACATACAACCAGTTATCCGGGAAGACATTTTGTCCTTCTACTTTCAAATAAACCAATAAAGTATTTCTGAATTTCAGTTGTGCGTTCGCATCAATAACTTCTTGCGGAGTTCCTGCAAGATTCTTTACCAAATGTGTAATTGGCATTGAAGAAATCAAGTGATCGTATTCAAGGTATTCGCCAGAAACCAATTCTAAACCTTTGGCTTTATTGTTTTCTGAAACTACTTTTTTGATCGGAGTTGAAAGAAATACACGTCCACCGTTTTCTTCAACGTAGGTTTTCATTCGTTCATAAACCATCCCAGTTCCACCAATTGGATAAGCAAACTGATCTACTAATGTTTTATGCTTGTTTTTTTTGTCTTTGATCAAGGCATTTTTTACTGCTTCGAAAAGAGACAATTTCTTGATGCGCTGAGCGGCAAAATCTTCATCTAAATCTTTACATGAAATCCCCCACAATTTTTCGCTATACGTTTTAAAGAAAATGGAATACAATTTATATCCAAAACGACTGATAACCCAAGACTCAAACGACTGATCTTGTTTTACAGGAGCAACTCGTTGTTTGAAATAGCTGAAAACACAAATAAAGGCTGTACCAACTCCCAGTTGAATAGCGCATCAAAAGGTTTAAGCGGATAGTAGTAGAATTTTTTCTTGTAATAGATTCTTGTAAGGCGATCAACCATACGGTAGTCTTTTCCAACAACTTCTAACCACACATTATTGACTTTGCTATCGTTGCTGAAAAAACGGTGAGGACCTAAATCAACGTGTTGATTCCATAATTCGATTGTTTTGGAGAGCCCACCAACAGCATTAGATGCTTCATAAACGTCAACAGCAATTCCAGCTTTCGCCAATTCATACGCTGCTGTAATCCCCGCAGGACCTGCTCCAATAACTGCTACTCTTTTTGCGCTCATCAAGTTAAGTTCATTAAAATCGACCAAATTCGTTATTGTGAAACGAATAATGCACTGTTTTTATTGCGACGCTAAGATAGGTAGTTCTCAGCAATCGACAACAAAAAAAAGGGTATCTGTTGAAAACAAATACCCTTTTAAAGTTGAGAAAGACGAATCTTATTCTTCTGTTTTTTCTTCTGCGTCTGCTGCTGCTTCAGGAGTATCATCAGCTTGAGTTTCCTCAACTGCCGGTGCCTCTTCTACTGCTGGTGTTTCTTCAACAACTTCAGCTGTAGGAGTTTCATCAACAACTACTGCTTCTTCTACTTCTGTTGCTTCAGCTGCAGGAGCAGTTGTAGCTTTAGGAGCAGTTGAACCACCACGACGAGAACGACGTGTAGTTGTTTTCTTCTCACCAGATGTGTATACTTCGTTGAAATCAACCAACTCGATCAAACACATTTCCGCATTATCTCCTAA
>CAMLET010000493.1 GCA_946479125.1 uncultured Flavobacteriales bacterium | reverse complement strand
TGAACCAGATTCGGAAAACGCATCCATTCATTACCATTCGTTGAACGTGTTGAACGAACAACTTTCGTTTGATTTTTTACCTGAAAGTTTAGCGGGAGTGGTGTATTGTCCGGGAAGCATCAACCTGCGTCCGTTTGAGCGCATCAAACCACTTGATTTTTCGAACGATTACAATTTGCAGGTGCTTGGAGCAATCAAAACCATTCAAGGTGTTGTTTCAAGATTGAAAAGCACAGAAAACGCAGCTATTGTTCTATTTTCTACTGTAGCTGTTCAAACGGGTTTGCCCTTTCATACCCAAGTAGCCGCCTCAAAAGGTGCCATTGAAGGTTTAACAAAAGCCTTGGCGGCAGAGTACGCGCCTAAAATTCGTGTGAATTGTATTGCGCCTTCGTTAACAGATACGCCATTGGCAGCTACATTGGTGAATAGTGAACAAAAACGAGAAGCTAACGCACAACGTCATCCTTTAAAACGCATCGGAAGCGCAGATGATCTGGCACACATGGCCGCATTTTTACTTTCGGACAAAGCCAGCTGGATCTCAGGGCAGATTTTACATGTTGATGGAGGATATTCCACGCTGAAAGTTTGAGGTTTGGAGGATTGAAAAAGTAGTTGGTCATTATCTTGATTAACACTACATTCACGAAATGCTTATTTCTAAACAGTAGCTGCAACAGAAAATGAACAAAGTTCTATACGAAGATCAGGATAACAATTCCATTCGTCTGTCTCAAGTTAAAAAAATAGAAGGCGAAGTTCCCTTTACGGGTTTTGGGGTGAAATACGTTGTTTCGGGCGAAGAAGTATACTTTGCGAATAATAAAAAATTCACAGTTCGCGGTGGAGAATACATTATTGGTAATGATTTTACCTCTTCCATCGTGCAAATCAATCAAAAAGAGGATGTTCATGGATTGTGTATTGATATTTCCTCAAACATCATTTCAGAAGTAGCTCACTTCCATGACTTGAATCAAACGGACTTGCGTGATTTTTTGTTGACCGAGCAATTTTTCGTAAACAAATACCACGCAAAAAACACCAGTTTGGGGTACACCTTAAACGAAATCAACCGCAAGATTTTGACCAGTTCCATTCGAACCGATTTACAGCAAAACGAACTTTTTTATAGTCTTGCAGAGTCGATAGTAATAGATCAACGGTTTGTATTTGATCATCTCAATAAAATGGATTTCAAAAAGGCGGTTACGAACGAAGAAGTCTTCAGATCCCTCATGAATGCCAAATCGTTTATGGATGAAAACATGCTGGAGAAGCTCTCGCTCGACCAAATTTGCTTGCAAGCCAACTTGTCTAAATACCATTTTATTCGCTTGTTTAAAAATACCTTTGGAATCTCGCCTTATCAATACCTGAACCGAAAACTCTTAGAGCTCGCAAAACAGGAATTACTTGCAGGGAAACCCATTGGTGAGGTAGCCATACTTTGCGGATTTGCAGATTCTGCGGCTTTCTCAAAAGCATTTAAAAAACAGCATGGAGGCGCTCCCAGTTACTTGCTGAAATAGCAATTTTTGACAAGATCTTCTTCTTCGAGTTCGGTTTTTTTGTTTTCAATTAAACAAGAAAACTATGAGTTCAAAGTTATTGCTAATCGTTTCATTTTTTCTCACATCTGTTGTCAGTAAAGCACAATTAGAAAGAAAACCTTGGTTTGGGGCTCAACTGGAATACGTCACAGAAAATAACGTTTCGGGGTGCAAAGTGATACGCGTATCAGGAGGTACCAGTGAGGAGTTAAAACTACAAACGGGTGATGTGATCTCGAAAATCGGGAATTCCTCCTTCCAATCAACAGATGAGTTTCTTGCACTTTTTCTCAAATATCCTACCGATGAATGGATTGAATTAACAGGAATACGCGAAAAAGAACAAGTGATTCTCCGTGCAAAAGTGGTTGGTAGACCAAAGGAAACAGATGATAACGCAGAGGTGATTTATGATCAGGCCGATTACAAAGGAGGACAATTGCGCGTAATTATTAACAAGCCTTTCAAGGAAAACAAACTGCCAGCAATGCTTTTTGTTCCAGGCTACACGTGCAGCAGTATCGATGCGTTGCCTTCTTACCATCCATACAAACGAATAATTGATGCTTATGTAGACGCAGGCTATGTCACCTTACGTATTGAAAAAAGCGGATTGGGAGATAGTAAAAACACCCCGTCCTGCGAATCCTGCGATTTATTGGATGAGATTGAAAATTTTGAAGTAGGCTTAAGAAAATTGAAATCCCTTCCCTATGTTGATAGCAATCAAATCATTCTTGTCGGTCATTCTATGGGAGGGATCATTGTTCCTGCAATTAGCGCCAAAAATCAAGTTGCAGGAGTTGTGGTTTATGGAACTACTGCAAAATCGTGGTTTGAATACCAACTCGAAATGTACCGTGTGCAGAACGCTCTAGCGGGTATGAATCCGCTAGAGGTAGAGACCTCGGTGATAGAGCAATACGATCTAAACTATAGGTATTTTATCAAAAAAGAGAAATTGGAAGATTTAGCAAAAGACCCGAAAGCAGACAGCATTTTGCGTAATTCGTGGGCTTACGATGGTAACGGGAAAATTTATAGCAGAAACGCAGAATACTGGCGTCAAATTCAAGATTACCCGCACCTTGAGAATTGGAAAAACACAACTGCCAAAGTACTGGTGCAGTTTGGGGAATCTGATTTTCAAGCCTTCTCCAAAGCAGATCACCTGCAAATTGTCCAAACGGTAAATCATTTTCATCCGGGAAATGCCACCTTAAAAACATTTCCGCTCACAGATCATTATTTTGCAAAATCTGGTTCTATGCAGGAAGCTTATGATAAGTTTTCGACGGGAAAACATCAGCAATTATTTGATGAATACAATCCTGAAGTTGGCCGTTCAGCTGTGGAATGG
>CAMLET010000492.1 GCA_946479125.1 uncultured Flavobacteriales bacterium | reverse complement strand
GTGAGTGGAAGCGATGCTATAATAGAAATCTTACAAGCGGCAGTAGATGAGCGAAAGTCAATTACCTACGAAAATTTAATGTCGCCGAAGACAGGAAATGACTTATGGATTCAAACTACTTTGACACCCATTTTTGATAAGGAGGGGAATCTTGTTCAAATGCTATTTGTGGAAATGGATGTTACAGAGTTGAATTCGGCTAAAGAAACTGCTGAATTGGCATTGGAAATTCAGGAACAGTTTTTAGCGAATACCAGTCACGAGATTAGAACGCCGATGAACGGAATCATGGGAATTGTTCGTCATTTGAAAGAAACTCCATTAACTCCCGAACAACAATCTTATCTCGATATAATTGGTGAATCGTCAAACAATTTACTTCATGTGGTCAATGATATTTTGGATATTTCTAAGATCCGTGCCGGGAAAATTGTGTTTGAATCCACAGAATTCCGCTTAGCTGAACTCTTCAATTCCTTACGTGTTACACAGTTGTTTAGAAGCGACGAGAAAGGCATTTACCTGAAATCGTTTATCGATCCTGAAATTCCAGAGGTACTTTTGGGGGATCCCGTTCGCTTGAATCAGATTTTACTTAACCTCATAGGAAACGCCATAAAGTTCACCGATTCAGGCGGAGTGCTTTTCTCTGCTAAGAAAATGAATTCTACCGATAACAAGATCAGAGTTGAGTTTTCTGTTGAAGACACCGGAATTGGAATTGCACCTGATAAATTGGATTACGTTTTTGAAAACTTTACTCAGGCTGATAGTCACATCAATAGAAGATATGGTGGAACAGGATTAGGTTTAAGCATTTCAAAATCAATGATCGAGCAACAAAATGGAACTTTGTCTATTGATAGTGAATTGGAAAAAGGTTCTAAACTGACCTTCATCCTTGAATTTGAAGAAGGCGATCCAAATTGGATTGGAACAACCCTGCAAAGTTTTGATGGAATTCCTGCAAATGTTGATTTGAGTGATCTCCATATTCTATTAGTGGAGGACAATCAGATTAATCAAATGGTAGCTTTGTTTGAATTAAAGAAATGGAAAGCGAATACGGATGTTGCAGAAAGTGCCGTGGAAGCATTCTCAGCAATGGATAAGAAAAAGTATAACCTGATTCTAATGGACCTTTCCATGCCCGGAATGGATGGTTTGGAAGCAACAATGCATATTCGAAACGAATCGAAACAGAAAGACATTCCAATTATAGCAATGACGGCATCAGCTTTAGTTGGCGAAAAAGACAAGTGTTTTGAGGTTGGAATGAACGACTATATTTCAAAACCGTTTTATCCCGCAGATCTTTACCGTAAAATTGTGAAGTGGGGAAGAAGGCAAGAGGTTGAGCTGGAAGAACTTCCCAATGAAATTCTTGAAAAAGTAGAGGCTGATAAGTCGGTGAATTTGGAAATGATCTATGATCGTGCTGCCGGAAATCTGGAATATGTAAAGGAAATGATCGAACTTTTCCGTAAGGAAATGCCAGCATATCTAGGCGAAATGGAAGATGCATTGTCAAAATCGGATACAGAAACTGTAAAGCGTGTTGCGCATAAAATGCTTAGTCCGGCTGCCTTTTTTGGAGCCAACGATCTTTGTGCAACTTTACGAGAAATAGAGAAAAAAGTGGATTTGAGTTCTGAAGATATAAAGCAGTTGGTTCAGCAGGTAAATCAAAGGTGCTCAGATGCGTTTGAGGAGTTAAGAAAGGAATTGCTAAAGATCGGGTAGATTTGGTCTGCCAAATTCGGTTATTATACCGTTCTTTACCATTCCTCTCTGTAAGACATACACTTAGGCTGAACGTTAAAGTGTATTCTATGGCAAACCTGGAGAACCCAAATCAACTTCATGAAACGATCGAATTTGAAGCCTTGATCCAAGGGCTTGTGGACAATGAATACGGTTGTTGCGACAATTTCATTCTTCCTGAAACCGTGATTGGATTAAGTGCAAACTTGCAGCGCTTAAAAGAATCGGAATCCATGCAATCTTCCGGATTTGGAAATAAAACAGATTTCAAAAAAGACACCAACATTCGAGGTGATAGCATCAATTGGATTCAGGAACAAAGCATTGATTCTTTTGAAAGCGTTTATTTGGAGAAGATTGATAACTTCATTTTGTACTTGAACAGAACCTGTTTTGCCGGCATAAAAAGTTATGAAAGCCATTATTCGTCTTACGAAAAGAATAGTTTTTACAAACGACACATCGACCAATTCAAATCGGAGAAAGGACGGAAATACTCCATCGTTTTGTATCTCAATGAAAACTGGAAACAAGAAGATGGAGGTCTACTTTCTTTATATCCCAAGGAAGGAAAACAAATAGATATTTCGCCAGTAGGTGGAAGAATGGTATTGTTTAGAAGCGATGAAATGGAACACGAAGTAAATCCATCTTGTACACGAACGAGGAATAGCATTGCTGGTTGGTTAAAGAATTAGAAGTCTAACTACAAAATCAACGAGAAAACAATGAAATTGATATCTTTAGTTACTGAATAAGTTAGCACTTACACAACACGCCGAATTATGAAAGAGATCAATTCAATAAACATTTTAGAAAAATTCTCACTCTTCGATAAGCAATGGACTCCTCATATTATTGGCGAATTGAACGGGCAGTATGTCAAACTTTGCAAGCTGAAAGACGATTTTGTTTGGCATAGTCACGAGAACGAAGACGAATTGTTTATGGTGTTTAAGGGCACACTTTTAATGGATTTTCGGGATGGAAGAACAGTTGAAGTGAAAGAAGGCGAGATTTTGATCGTTCCCAAAGGAGTAGAACATCGCCCGCATACCAATGGAGAAATTGTTTTTAACCTGTTGTTTGAGCCTAAGGAAACACTTCATACAGGAGATGTGGAGAGTGAAAAGACAGTAAAGGAGTTGAGTTGG
>CAMLET010000491.1 GCA_946479125.1 uncultured Flavobacteriales bacterium | reverse complement strand
TGCTGCATTTCAAGATTATAAAAAAGCCCATAATGAAGATTTAATGCTTCAATATGTTGCATTAACTCATGTGAAGGTTGTTGCGCATTACAAGGCCAAAGGCGAAAAGGAATTTGTGAAGCATTTTAAAAAGCCGGAGAATGATTCTCTTGAATTTTATTTTGGAGAACACTTTGTGAAAGACACCAAAGAAGAAGGGAAACATATTCAGCGCTGCTTCACAGTTGAGAAATATACCGAACTGGAAGAACTTGATAATAAGTATCGAATATTTGCCATAAGTGAGGATAAAGGCAACACCTGGTTCTTCATAAATGAGGAAGATTATTTCGACATGTCAATTCCATTAAAAAAACGATTGTTCAAGAAATAAATGACAAAAACACTACTACTTACCACTTTTTTTGGATTAACGAATCTCGTCTTTAGTCAAGGTTGGAATCCCGTTGGCGCAAGATCAAATTCATTGGCTGGAGCTAGTGTTACCTTAACCGATGTTTGGGCGGTTCATCAAAATCCGGGAGCGGTTGCACAGGTAAAATCATTTTCTGCAGGTGTTTATTACGATTCCAGATTTCTTACCAAGGAATTACAAACGCAAGGTTTGGCTATTGCTGCACCACTAAAAAAAGGGGTGATTATGGGCGGTGCTCAGTTATTCGGATACAAAGAATATAAACACACTCGCGTTGGATTGGGTTACGCAATGCAGCTAACCGATCATTTCAGTGCCGGAATTCAGGCAAATCTTCAGCAATTGCGATTCAATGAAAACTACGGTTCGGTTACCAGTGGAACTGCGGAAGCAGGCTTTCTTGCAAAGATCAATGAAAAATGGGATATCGGTTTCAGTGTTATGAATATTGGTCGACAAAAAATTGGAGGATTGGAAGACAGATTTAATTCCGTTATGCGATTCGGGTCATCATTCTCACCTTCCAAACAAGTAAAATGCATTGGTGAAGTTCAAAAAGATGTCATCTACCCTATTTCATTTCGTGGAGCAATTGAATATTTACCTGTAGAATCATTGGTTATTCGCGTTGGAGCGCAAACCGGACCAACAAACTTCGCTTTCGGAATTGGATATCAAACTTCCTCGATTCAACTTGATCTCGGAACGAAATACCATCAGCAATTGGGTTGGTCGCCGTGTATTGGATTCAATTACATCCTCAATAAAAAATGAGAAGATTAACTCTGCTCCTACTTTTTATCTTGCCTTTCGTTGCTTTAGGGCAAGAGAGAAGTGAGATCATACAGCAACGTGTAGAGTTCATTGCCGAACAAACGGAATCAGAAGACATTGATTTAACCAACATCTTTGATCAGCTCAACTATTACTTCGACAAACCAATAAACCTGAACAATACAGATGCAGAAGAATTACGGTCATTGGGATTGTTAACAGATGTTCAAATCTCAGAGGTATTCCTGCATATAAAACAATTTGGTAAATTCATTTCCATCTATGAGCTGCAATCCATGAAATATTGGGATTTAGCAACAATTCAGTTAGTACTTCCATTTGTTACAGTGGACGACAGATTCGACCAAATGCATATTACCTTCAAAGAAGCCATGAAGAATGGAAAATTTGAATTGTATACACGTTATCAAAACGTTCGACCTTTAAAAGCAGGCTACGAAAAAGTTTCAGATTCCGTTTTGAATTCATCCAACTCGTACTATCATGGTAACGATGGAAGATATTATTCCCGTTTTCGATATACCTACAGAACAAACATTAGCGTTGGAATGACTGGAGAAAAAGATTCTGGCGAAGAGTTTTTTAAAGGCAGTCAGAAAAACGGATTCGATTTCTATTCAGCTCATGCGTTTTACAAAGGTGGAAAATACCTGAAAAGCGTTGCAGTTGGTGATTATTTGGTTCAGATTGGACAAGGATTGAATGTATTTTCTGGTTATGCTTTCGGGAAAACTCCGGATATCTTCACTTCCAAAAGAACAGCAAATTTACTTCGGCCTTATACTTCTGTTGATGAAAACCGTTTCTTTCGTGGTGGCGCAGCTGTTTTGGGATACAAGAACTTTACATGGTTGAATTTCTATAGTCAAAAACGAATTGATGGAGCTGGAGTATCAGATTCTTTGGCTGACGATTTGGAATTTATTACAACAATTGACGCTTCGGGTTTACATAGAACCAATAGCGAACTGGCGAAGAAAAACAAGATCAGCGAACGGGTTTACGGTTCTTATCTTGCTTATCAAACCACCAGATTAAGCGTTGGAATTGCGCATGTTCAACAATCTTACTCCAGTCCAATTGTAAAAGATACTGTTCCTTATAATATGTACGCTTTTAGAGGAACAACCGCCGCTTCAACTAGTTTAGATTACAATTTCGTACTTCGAAATGTCAATTTCTTTGGTGAAGTTTCATACAACTCCACAAACAAATCATTCGCACAGATCTATGGAGTAATGGCAGCTTTAGATCCTCGAGTTTCAATAAGCTTAATTCATAGAAACTACGATAAAGATTATTATACTTTCTACAACAACGGATTTTCAGAAGGAAGTAATACCCAAAACGAAAAAGGAACATTTCTGGGAGCAAAAGTTCGCTTGAATTCGGCATGGACGATTAACACATACGCCGATTATTTCTCTTTTCCCTGGATGAAATACCTGGTTGATGCGCCATCGAAAGGAAACGAATTCTTGTTTCAACCGGTTTATAAGCCAAATAAAGTGTTGGAAATCTATGCTCGTTATCGTCAGCAATTACGACAAAAAAACAGTAGAGACAATGATGGAACAGTAACCGAAATTGAAGATGTAATTCAGCGTAATTATCGTTTCAATATTTCCTACAAGGTTTCTGAAGCTATTACTTTGAAAAGTCGCGTTGAATACGTTTCCATTCATCGACAATCAAATACAGATCGGAAG
>CAMLET010000490.1 GCA_946479125.1 uncultured Flavobacteriales bacterium | reverse complement strand
GGACTTTCCTATTTTATGCAATTCCAGGATCTTAGAACCTAACCGTTCCATTTTTACCGGAATATCAATCTCATCATCATCAATTCGCTGGCTGGCAACTTTCTTTACATCCTGAAAACTATCAACACGTGCTTTTTGTTTGGTTCCGCGCGCTTTTGGCTGACGACGAATCCATTCCAATTCTTTCTTGAAGGTATTTCTAGCCTTATCGATAGTAGATTGCAATTGCTCCTGACGTTCTGCTTTTTTCTCCAGATAATATGAGAAATTTCCTTTGTATTTGTAAATCGTTTGATCTTCCAATTCGAAAATGGTATCACAAACAACTTCAAGGAAATAACGGTCGTGAGTAACCATTAATATCGTTGATTTCGACTTTGAAAGGTATTCTTCTAACCATTCAATCATGTCAAGATCCAAATGGTTGGTCGGCTCATCCAGAATAAGGAAATCAGCTTCAGCCACAAGAACTTGTGCTAATGCAACACGTTTCTTTTGTCCACCTGATAAACTGGAGATTTTCAAGCTGGTATCGTTCAACTTCAGAACTGAAAGGATTTGATTCACTTTCACTTCCATATCCCACGCATTCAGTTCTGTCAATTGCTCATAACAAGCATTGATCTCATCTTCATCTTCAGATCGAAGCGCCTGGTTATATCGTTTTACTATTTGAAGTTCAGGAAGATCGTGAGAAAATACCGCCTCAAGAATGGTATAGTCTTCATTCAAACTTTCTGTTTGCTGCATGAACGCAACACGAAGATCATTTCGATAAACAACACGACCGGAATCAATGTCTTCAAGGTTCATCAAACAGCGAAGCATCGTTGTTTTTCCGTTTCCGTTTTTAGCAACAATGGCAACTTTATCGCCTTGATCAATACCAAAACTTACGTCAGAAAAAATAACTCTGTCACCGTACGATTTGGTGATCTCTTCTACAGAAAGAAAATTCATAAACTTAAACTAGAGCCTACCTTTCTTGATAGACGGGTGCAAAGATAGCTAAAATAGACTGGCAGACGAAGGACAAACAAGCTCAATATTCAACGAATATCGATCGTAAATTATCTGAACCTTACAGCATCTCCCTTAAACGGTTGTGAAATCCAATTTTCTACTATCGAGTTGAAGAGTGCAGGATTCAAGCTTGGAAAACGATGCGTTTCTCCCGGTGAAATACTCAGATTCGCAAAACGAATGCTTCGATAGATCCAAAATGTATGTTCTTCCATTACCAAGTCGCGGTCACACGACATCACCAAAACAGGAACAGAAATCTTCTTTAGATCTTCGGCTGTTATGTGTGGCTGAAATTCCATCATACGGTATTTCTGTTGTTCCAATTTCCAATTCTTTGTTGTATCACCTTTTGCCATCATTTCTTCTGCCTGTAGACGAGAAACCTTAATGCTTTCCACTGAAGAGGGATATAAAGCGTTCGGTTCGGCATTTGCAGCATAGGAAACCAGTTGCTTTATTCCATCCGGATAGTTGATGGTCATTAACAATCCAACGATAGCTCCATCACTTTTACCAATCACAGTTACATCTTTCAATTTCAGTTCTTTGAGCAACACCGACAAATCATTCGCCTGCTGTAAATAAGTCAACGAATCTGTTCCAAGTTCAGATTTACCACGACCGCGACAATCAACTGCAATTACCTGATACTTCTTAGAAAAATGAGCTATCTGAGCCGACCAGCCTTTAATTCCTGTACTGTTTCCGTGAATAAGTAGAATTGGTTCACCTTTTCCATAAATTTCATAATACAAATTCACACCATTGATTTTTAAAAACTTTCCAACGGTTGGATTGGAGCCATAAGGAATAGTATCCTTTTGAGAAAGAGCCAAAACGGAAATCGAAAGCGAGAAAAACAGGAATAAAAATGATCTCATGAGTACAATTATTATGTGATCTAAATTTACTCATTCGGAATTAAAAAAGAAGAATCATTCACTTATGACGACTAAACAAAATGGTTACTTTTTTGTCATTGGTTAATTTGCTTACTGAAGTGAACCATTCGTTGACTTACCTGTAATGTTCTGAAAACAAATTCCATATAGTTTTATGGAAACAAAATGTTAACGCATCCTACTAGTACAAAATTGCTGACTTATGAGAAATATCGACATCCCACAACCATGTAGCGAAAACTTTCATTTGATGACACCAACAGAACGTGGTGCTTTTTGCGAGAAATGTTCAATTGACACTTACGATTTCAGAGATAAGACCAACGACCAGATCAGAGGAATTTTGAAATCGAATATGGGTCAGGAAGTTTGTGGTCGTTTTACAGGAAAACAACTTCAGGAACTAAACAAGGATTTTGAAGAATGGACGTTCACTTCTACAAAGTCGTTTCAAAGTGGATTTTTGTTTGCGTTAATTGCTGTTTTCGGACTGACGCTTTTTAGCTGTACCGATCAGCAACAGGAAACTGAAATTATTTCGTTTCAGGAAACAACAAAAAACATTGTAGACAATATCAACACCAACGTAGGAACAGCATTTGTTGCCGAAGATTCGATTCAGTCAGAACCGATAGTACCTGAAATGATCGTAGATTATTGGGATTACGAAATTGGAGGTGTTCTGGATTACGATTATCCACAAGTAATTCAAGAACCACTGGAATTAATTGAACCAGAAATTATGCGCGGCTATGCTGGTGGAATTTCATATACCCAAGTTTATTATGATTACGTAGAAAAAGTGGTTACCGATGAATACGACGAGAATGGAAATGTAATTCCTAAGGAATACTCCAGCCTTACCTTCCCGAATCCAACAAGTTCGACTTCTACATTGGAGATCAAGGCCCCGAAGAAAGGTGATTTCAAAATTGATTTGTACGATTTGAACGGAAAATTCATCCAGAGTATCTACGAAGGAGAAATTGAGCGTGGAATTTTCCGTC
>CAMLET010000489.1 GCA_946479125.1 uncultured Flavobacteriales bacterium | reverse complement strand
TTACTCAATAAACGTTCTGGAAAACTGACTTTTGCTGGTGCGCAAATGCCTTTGTGGGTCATTCGTAAAACTGAAACACTTGAACTAAAAGGTCAGCGCTTACCCATTGGACTTTCTTACGGCAAAACGGAACCATTCTCCAATCAGGTTTTACAACTGGAAACTGGAGATAAAATACTTCTATTTACTGACGGATTAACGGATCAATTTGGAGATGCAATCCAGAAAAAATGGGGTAAAAAAGGATTACGGAAAAGTATTTTCATGCGTAACGAAAAAAGTACGCAGCAAATCTTCAATAGCATTATGCGTGATTTTGATCATTGGAAGCAGAATCAGGATCAAACTGACGACTGTGCAGTTCTTCTTTTCGAATTTGAACTTCAACAACAGGCTCAAAGTGTAGAAAATACCTTGATTCCATTGAACACTCCAAATTTATTGGCCCACGGATAATTCTTCCGAGAAGAAAAACGAGAACTCTTTTACATCTACCGGATCTGAGAACAAATACGGATAGTACTTTTTCATTTTAACATGCATTAATTCAAAGGGAATTTCTGTGAACTCGCCATAGAAATGTAAATATTCCATGAACTTGTTTTCACCAGAGAATTCCTGAAAAAGAGAATCATCGACAGCATTCCAGTCGAGTGGTTCCAATTTATTAATGGCACAAACGCGTTTGTCAAATGCAGGTGTACATTTCACCCATTTTCCGTCTACAAAAACTTCTGCATAACCGTGAAAAACGATTTCCTTTCGTTTGAGGTAAAGCTCCAACTTCTCTACTCCAATGTGGTTTTGAACGATTCCAAATCCCAAACGCGCCGGAAAACCCATTTTTCGACAACCAGCAACAAATACCAAAGCTTTTTCCACGCACCAGGCACGTCGCTTGATTACAATTTTTGAAACCACCAAAGCTTCAGGTCGAATGTCGAGATGATACGGATCGTAGAGAAAATAATCTCGTACGTACGTGTACCAGTCAATCAAATCTTCCTTTAACGTTCCGTTAATATTCGACTTCGCAAAAAACTCCTGAAAAGCATCAGAATTGAAGTCGATATTTTGGGAAGGCTGAAGATTGGGGTTTTGCTCGCTGTTCAACATGAATGCGAAATTACTAAATGAAACCTGTTCCCGAAAATGAGAACAAAAATCCCACAGATGCACAGATATTGCCTCGCCTACCGGTCTCGCAAAATGGCGACTGGTAAGCGCCATAAAAATCTGTGTATCTGTGGGAGATTATTTATCTTTCAATTCTTGGTTCAATTACGAAAACGAAGGATAATCGGCGGTTGGTCCATAGCTCTGTGGAACGGCGATATCCAACAAACGGTAATTCACTCCTAACTGTGCTCTGTGATGTACCAATTGATTGTGTGCAACTCTGATCATTGCTTCTTTTGTATCATCAACAAAAATATTTTCACCAGCTCTCAAGATCCATTTCTTATCAAATGTAGCATCATCAGTCGCTTCCAAAGCTTTTACACCTTTATCCACACACTCATCGAAATACGTCATAGCCTCATCCAAAGAGTTGAGCTGCTTAGGATTGTACGGCTGAGTTTCAAAATCCAATTCATCCGTTGTAGTAGCCATTTCAGCCCAAAGCGGTAATTCGACCACGTGAAGAAAAATATCTCCGATCGACATACTTTTTTCGTGAACCTTGTAATCCTTCTTATCGAAGGGAAACACTTTAATAAATTCTCTGGTTGTTGCTGCTTCTGCTTTCAACTGTCCAATTAGCTGTTCTTTACGTGTCATAACTTTCAATTTTATACAAAGAAACAACAGTCGAGTGTCAACCCTATGGCAGTGCGAAAAA
The DNA here is from genome assembly GCA_946479125.1 of uncultured Flavobacteriales bacterium. The sequence goes on along the minus strand of CAMLET010000489.1, from coordinate 1,097 downwards.
TCAAAGATTTTTTTAATTGAAAATTATTTAATGGAGAATTGAAAAGAAAGGTCACCGAGCGGAATCGAGGTGCTTTTCAATTGTACATTTTCCATTTTCAATTGGTCAGTAGTCTACAGGTAATTCATATTCTCCAAGCGGAATATGCTTTTTAACCGCGAATGCATTTGGTGTTAGATCCAGCGTTTTAATACGTGTTATCTTAAAGTCGCGGTAATCTTTTCTCAGATGACAATAAGCAATCATGTGCCAGGAAAAAGCGTAGAATACCAAACCAATTGGTTCTACCAAACGAGCAGAAACTTCTTGTTTCAAATTCTCATAGCCAATATTGATTTGCACTTGTTCCGTAATCGCACGTTGAATTCCGGATAAATAATCGAATTCGGAATCCAATCTTCTTGGAAGTTGCATTTTGATTCCGTTCTCTAAAATGGAGAGTTTTTCTTTATCTATTTGTCGGAGAACAGAGCGAATTTTTGTCATTGCCGAACTAAATTCCTGCTGAATGGTTTGATCGGTGAATCCACCCACGAGTGTTTGAGAAAGCAGTAAAGCATTAGCCTCTTCAATAGAAAACGAAACAGGCGGCGTGAAGTATCCGGGAACTATAAAATAGCCTTTGTTCGGATTAAAACTCACCGGAATTCCAGATTCACTGATCGCTTTAATATCGCGGTAAACTGTTCTCACACTCATTTCAAATCGATCTGCAATTTCTTCGCCCGTTACAAATTTCTTCGATTGCAACAAGGTAACAATGGCAAACAATCTATCAACTCTATTCATACGATCAAATATAAGTGAATGGTCGTTAATGCCAGTGCTTTTGATTAATTTCGCATTGTGTCAGAAGAAAAATCGAAACAGGAAATACGCCAACAACTTGAGGAACATCTAAATAGTCCTTTACCTATTCTGATGCGTCTGAAAAATCTGGTTTTTGGCGAAAAAGCTCCCGACACATACACCAGAATCAGTTTCTTTTTTGCTTTGATCATCTGGTTCATTTTCTTTCTGTGGAGTATTCTCGGTGTTATTGGTATTCAAAGCAGACACTGGATCAAGGAAGAAAAGAAAGTAGACGTTACACAACT
>CAMLET010000488.1 GCA_946479125.1 uncultured Flavobacteriales bacterium | reverse complement strand
TACTCCTAAAGATTACTTACATGAGAAAACTATTAATCCTTTTAACCCTTTTTATCTGCGTATTCGCTAATAACTCTCGTGCATCGCACATTGTTGGAGGAGAGATCTACTACGATTCATTAGGAAATAACCAGTACAGAATTACTATTGAGCTTTTCCGCGACTGTAGTAGTTTTACGGATTTTGACCAACCCTTAGATTATACCATTTTCTATACCAATGGTACAATTTGGAGTCAATTTTCCATGCAGTACATTCTAAAAGAACAATTACCAATTATTTACGATGATCCTTGTGTTACCCCGCCAAGCGACATCTGTATTGAGCGCGCAATTTACGTTGATACCGTAATCTTACCATTCGATATTGACGGTTATTACATTTCTTACCAACGCTGTTGTTGGGCTGCAAACATTGATAATATTGTAGATCCAGCAAATAACGGAATTACACTTACAACCAGTATCCCGGGTTCTTCTCTGGTTGATATCCACAATCAGGGAGCTCGTTTTGCAAATTACCCTCCTTTGGTACTTTGTTCCGGACAATCTTTTGATTTCGATCATCACGCAACGGATCCTGACGGAGACAGTCTGGTTTATGCCTTAGCAGACCCTTATTTGGGTGGATCCAGTGGAAATGTCACTCCAAATCCGGAATCAGCTGCGCCTTATTCGCCTGTTGGGTGGGAACCCACCTACTCTACTTTTCAGCCATTTGGAGCAGGTTCAACTATTGCTGTTGATCCACAAACCGGAATTATCACATTTACTCCAAACTTAATTGGAAACTACGTTGCTGGTGTTAAGGTGGATGAATATCGGGAAGGAGTTCTCATAAATACTCACACCCGAACCTACGGATATCGGATTGTAGCCTGTACAGTTACTGAACCAATTGAAGTTTCCGTTTCCGGAGCTACTTCTATTATTGAAGATTGTGGATTCGCCGGATTCATCGTTCACCGTCCGGATAGTACCGACCAACTTACCGTTCAGGTATTGTTAAGCGGAACTGCGGTTAATGGCGATGATTATCCTTTCATCGAAGATACACTTATCATTCCTGCAAATGTTGGAACAGATACTATTGGAATTTCCGCATTTTACGATGCAATTGCTGAAGGAAACGAAACTGTTCAATTGAATATCATTATTGAGAACATTTGTGACGGAACATTCGACACTACTTCTATTGCTATCAATATTATTGATTATACAGCATTAACCATTTCAGTACCGGATTCGATTAACATTTGTGCAGATAACGGTGAAGTAACATGGTTGAGCACGGTTGTAGAAAATGGTGTTCCACCTTATGGCTACTATTGGCAATTTGGAGGCTGGCCTGATTCGGACAGCATTTTGGTAACAGGAATGGTACTTGAACCCAACCTGAACAACTTTGTTGTAAGCGCTGCCGACGTTTGTGGAAAGACCATTCAAAGTCCGATAATTAGAGTGTACAATCAATGTCCGCTTTCTACGCCGAACTTTATTACAATGAATGGTGATGGAACAAACGATGCATTTATCGTTCAGCATTTAGAAGACTTCGACAAAGTAGAATTAACTGTTGTTAATCGCTGGGGAATTACCGTTTTCCATAGTGATGATTATTTGAACGACTGGAAAGGATTGGATGCTTCAGGTAATCAATTGACTTCGGGAGTATACTTCTACACAGTAACACCATCAAGTGAGAAATACGAATACGATGACGCTAAAGAAACGATATTCACAATCCACGGATTTGTGCATATTCTAGGCGGAAAATAAGAGAAAACACTGTTTCGATAAGAGCCGCTGAAAAGCGGCTTTTTTTGGCTTTAGAAAATATAAAAGGCTTCCAAATTGGAAGCCTTTTTTTGTTGTTGTCTGTGAAATACTAAAGGTCCCTAATCCTTAGTAATCAAAAAAATCTTGCCTACTGACGCTACTCTATGAAACAAGAACTAGACATGAACAACCGATAAATAAGAATCGAACAGTGATGTTAGTAGGTAAATATATGTTTTTCACCTTTTTAGCACGGTCGAGATATTTATTCGGCGGATTTTATCGAGCAAATTGACAGAATCAATGAGCAATTAGCATTTCGACGAATAACTAAATTACTTCGCCGGAAGCAAAATATAAATCGTCGAAGGAGGAAAAGAAAGGGTTTAGGGTAATTTCTTTATCGAAGTTCAATATCCTTCCAGTCGAACCTGCGCTTTTTGAAAGGGAACAAGTCGTATAATTCTCCCGAATAGTAGAACTGATAAGCAATTGCACCAAAAGAATATGCCTTTTCGTAGATCTTGATCGTTGAACCTCCTACTCGTGGATTCTTCTTCGGTTTCGATTGCGGATAACCAACATTAAACAAAGTCGCCAAGATCTCAGGTCGCTTGTCAATTGGATATCCTGCCTTTTCCCATTGTACCTTCATCTGTTTCAAAAACAAAGCAGCGTACATGTAGGAATAGTAATGATTATGGAAATCTGTCAAACGGCTTATTCTCTCTTTATTAATTGAAGCTGTATCCTGTCCAACAAAATCAAGAAGATTCTCACATTCCTTTCCTAAATAGAAAACACTTGACGGATCTTTAATGTGAGATTCGATTTGTTGAGCTGTGTGCTCTTTGATTCCGGTTACTCCAAACGAGAACTGTGACTCAACCGAAAGTACTTTTAACGGACCAATCCATTTCTTATAAGCTTCACGAGACGAGTTAAATAGGCGAATTTGTTCTCCAACCAAACAAGAAACAATCAAACGACCTTCCACACCGGTTTGATTAGCTACCGAGTCAATGAGCTTTTTATCCTTAGCAACAGCTTCTTTGAATGTTTTCCATTCGGCAATATTCATCCAATCAAAAACACTAAGTCCGGTAATTTTGCGATTTTGCTTGTTCTTTTGTCTCAATTCCTTTGTTGCAGCAGTATATTCATCATTTACTTTTAGTTGAATA
>CAMLET010000487.1 GCA_946479125.1 uncultured Flavobacteriales bacterium | reverse complement strand
GGTAAACAATATTGGTTGTCGAGTACATTCTCAATGGATGTTTATGGTGGACTTGGAATTGGAAACATCAGCTCAAAATCTTCACAGGTTTCACATGAATACAATTATCAAACGCAAACATATGAAGACGTTGTAATTACACGTTTCGATACAGATGCAATGGTAATGGCTGAATTCGGAGTGAAATTTGGAATTGGACAGTAATTGAGACCAAAAGACTTAAGACAAAAGACGTTTGTTGTTCTAAATAAAAAACCGTGTATGGATTTCATACACGGTTTTTATGTTTTTCACCTTCTCGTTGAATCCGTGAGAATTTTGAAAGTCAGGCTCTCTAAGGTTATTGAGGCTCTCGAAATACCCTTTAATCTATAATTGCTTCAAGCTGTTCCTTAGAAAGTTTGATCAACCCAATTCGATCAATACTTCCCATAATTTTAGCCTGTACGAGAATGTTGAGGCCGTTATCCGAAGTTTGAATAAAATCGGAAGCAACAATTGGTGTATTCTGTCCCAAATACTTTTTTCCAACCAATGTTCCGCCACCTGATTCGTAAATACTCAATAACAATTGGTTGCTTCTGGTGGAAGATAAATATGCCTTGTATGTTGTTCCGCCAATTGTCAGGTCTTTGATTAAAACTGGTTTTCCGGGATCTAATTCCGATTGGCCTTGAGCCGGAATGGAGGATGTAATATCAATCGTCGTTGGAGTCAATGCTGCATTAGCATTGAAATATAGGTTGTCATAAGAAAACCTTGCCAACGAAAATTGATTTCCCGAAACAGGTGAAATTGCTGTAGCTCCGCCATTAAAACCTTCGCCGTTGTAAACACCCGCAAAACTAAGATCAGGATTCAGAAAGATCATTGAAAAACTGTAGTTATAAAAACCGTTCATTACAATGTAATTCTGACTTTGTGTTGTGCTGATGAAGAACGGAATTCTATCACCGTTGTAAGTAACATGATTCACAATCCGGTCTTCCACATCTGTAAAAATGTTCAGGCTGTTTGATTGTGTAAGTGAGCTCAAATCTCCTGAAAGTTCATGAATTCCGGTTACGAAACTCATTCGATCATAATTCTGAAGGTAAATGTGTTGACCTGAATTATACACGTAGGTTGGATACAGAACATCCGAAAAGCTTGAAACCTGAGTTGTTGTTTGAGTTGCTTCATCAATTTTCAGGACATAGGTGAACAAACCAACAGCGTCCATACAAACAATGAAATTCTGACCGTTTTTCTTGATGATGCTCGGAACAGCATTTACAAAATTTGCTGGCAATTCATACTTCCATTGGAATTCGCCAGCTAAATTGACTTTCATGATCTGAATTCTCCAGCTGTCAAATGCGCTCACTACAATATAACCGTCTTCGGCCTCGGAACTGGTGATGCTTAAAGGATGAAAATGCTTGTTTCCATTGGGATCGTCGTACACTTTGATGAATAGATCTTCAGGCTCGGCATCGTTTTTCTTACATCCCGCAACACTCAGAGTCAATCCTAAGATCAATAAGCTATAAATAATTCGCTTCATACTAATACCTGCTTTTTTTCAAAATACCTAAAGTGATAGAATTGTCGATAGGGAACATGAACGTGAGTTGAATGTCCATATTGAACATCTTGAATTGATCCAGTACATCTAAATATTGTACGGTATAACCTGTATAATCGGCATATCGGTTTTTATCATTCACAATTTTCCCAAATCCATATCTGAAATTGCTTTCCAAACTGATCGCGAAATAGTTGGAGAAATAAGTGATTCCTGCTCCGGCAGTAATTCCAAAATTTCCTTTGTTGATATGCTGCGTCAGATCTGCATCGCCGGTTTGGTTGGTTCCTGAGCCTGTCGAAGGATCCTTGTCGACTTCTTCATCAATCGTATTGTCGTAGTAAATGTTCTTTCTTGCATGGTGACGAATACTCGTATAAATTCCACCCTGTACAAATGGAGAAAACTGCGTTACTGAAAAATCATATCGCGCCATCAAGGGTAAATAAACACTTGATACTTTTTGCTGATGCATCATTTCAATGGAATAGTCTGAACTATTCACCGTGTCTCGCCACAAATACGACGTTCTGTAATTGAAACTGTTCGTTTGAAAATTCGGCTGGAAAACTACCGAAAGCTTTTTCGTGATGGTGTACGACATGTACAAACCGTATTGTGAGCCTTTGTTCTCTCCAAATTTCATATAGGTCTTTTCTCCGGTATTGGTTGACTCCGGCGTACTTTCCAACACAGTATAATCTTCCGTCGGTTTAATCCCGGTAAAATTCATTCCGCCCGAAATTCCGAGATAAACTTTGTTTTGTCGATGAACGGTGTAACCTTTCCCTCTCTGTCCAACCACAAATCCACTTAATGTGAGGGAAAGAAGTACAACCAATAAACGTTTCAATTTCATTATTTAGTAAGGATTACTTTTTCAGTTAATATTGCCGATTCGTTTGCTGTTAGCGTAACGAAATATGTTCCTGTTGCAAATCGTGACAAATCGAAGTCTACAAAATGTTCTCCCGGATAGTTAGGTGCATCCGATATTTTTCCAATTAATCTTCCTGAGATGTCTTTTACTTCAATTCGAATCGAAGCATCTTTTTGCAGGGAATAATTGATGTTGATACTTTGATCCGTTGGATTTGGATAACACTTCATCCATAAATTCTCCTTGAACAACTCAGAAGTACTCAATTCTTTACATCGAACATAATCTACACGGTTAGCAACCCAATCTTCAAACTTCACATGTTCTATCGCCGCGTCATCAGCTCCAAACCAGTCTTTAACAACAGAAGTGAAGACTTGTCTGTAATCGTGCTGTAGCGGAATATTTCCGTATTCCAGATTTTGAAGATCAGGATTTGTACCGTAAACTCCAGGATTCAGACATGTTCCATAGATTAACATTGGAGCTGCATTTCCGTGATCTGTTCCATAGCT
>CAMLET010000486.1 GCA_946479125.1 uncultured Flavobacteriales bacterium | reverse complement strand
ATCCATGGATTTTCAATGAAGTCAAACACTTTTTTGAAACAGGCGAACATTTAGCTGCTCCTGGAATCAAGGATAGAGTAGAAGCTGCACGTGATCATTTAATGATGAGCGTGAAGTGGAAGGGTGAACGTTTGGGAATTGCTGAAATGAAACGTCATTATACCAATTATTTCAAAGGTGTAGCGCACTTCAAGGATTATAGAATGAAGTTAGTCACGTCTTTTGAGTTGGAAGAGATTTTGGATGTTCTTTCGTATGTGGAAGAAAACCAGGGCGAATTTGCAATGGCGCACTAAGATTAATTAATAGTTACTAATTACAGTTACTAGTAGAATAAAAATTCAACTCATAACTCATAACTCATAACTCATAATTTGTAACTAGTCACTAGTAATTTGTCATTCCTCCTGTATCCACTCCTCCTCGTCTTTCACAAACGTAAACTTCACCAACGCATGCTCGAATTTAGCGAATCGTGTTCCTGGTGTGAACGTCAATTGTTTTGCTAGTACCGCTGCACGAATCAATGTTTGTTCTGAATCAATTGTAGTTCCTTCGCCATGAATTCGTGAGCCGGTAACTTTTCCAGTTCTATCGACTGCAATATCAATGAAAACGACTCCCTGGTGTTTGTCTGGAATGGTTAATGAAGTAGAATCTGTTCTAACGCGACCGGAAAGAACCAGCGTTCCTGAAATCACTTGAGAATAAGAGAAGTTCGACAAAAGAACTAAAAGTAAAAGAAGTACATTTTTCATATCAAGCAATTTCTGCCCAGTTGGGCTTGTCTTTCAGACGTTTTATAGCCTCTCTACGCAGAAAAGCGTTTTCAGGTTGCTCTAAACGCGGATCTTTTTCCAAAATAGAACGTGCAATGTCACGGGCTTGTGCTACCAGTGGACCATCTTTCGTTAAATCAGCAATCTTCAATTCCAAAATTCCGCTTTGCTGAGTTCCCATAATATCTCCTGGACCACGCAGTTCCAGATCAACTTCTGCAATTTGAAAACCGTCGTTCGTTCTTACCATTGTTGAAATACGTTTCTTGGTGTCAGAACTGATTTTGTCGGAAGTCATGAGTATACAATACGATTGCTCGGCACCACGACCAACACGACCACGTAATTGGTGCAATTGTGATAATCCAAAACGTTCAGCACTTTCAATCACCATTACACTTGCATTCGGAACGTTTACACCAACTTCAATTACCGTAGTGGCAACCATAATTTGCGTTTCGCCTTTCACGAATTGCTGCATCTCAAAATCCTTAGCTTCGGGTTTCATTTGACCATGAACAATGCTCACTTTGTAATCAGGAAGAGGGAAATAACGACACATGGCATCATAACCATCCATAAGATTAGCGTAATCCAGCTTTTCAGATTCTTGGATCAGTGGATAAACCATGTAAACTTGTCGACCCAGCGCAATTTCTTTTTTCAGAAAGCCAAGAACTGGTAAACGATCTTTATCAAATTTATGTGTTGTGGTAATCGGTTTTCGTCCTGGTGGAAGTTCATCAATTACAGAAACATCCAAATCACCGTAAAATGTCATTGCTAGTGTGCGAGGGATTGGAGTTGCTGTCATTACCAGAATATGAGGTTGTACTGTACTTTTCTTTCCCAATTTTGCACGCTGTGCCACTCCAAAACGGTGTTGTTCGTCAATTACAACAATTCCAAGCGATTTGAATTGAACAACGTCTTCGATCAATGCGTGTGTTCCGACAAGAATATCTATCTCTCCATTCAGCAATTGCTCATGAAGAATTTTTCGTTGTGCTTTCTTTGTTGTTCCGGTTAGGATGGCAACTTTTACGGAAGTTCCTTCGAGTAATTCGCTTAATCCAGTAAAGTGTTGTTGAGCTAAGATTTCTGTTGGTGCCATAATGCACGACTGTAAACCGGAATCAATTCCCATTAACATCGTCAGTAAGGCAACAACTGTTTTTCCACTTCCAACATCACCTTGTAATAAGCGATTCATTTGAAAGCCGGAACCCAAATCTTTTCGAACTTCCTTTAATACTTTTTTCTGCGCATTCGTCAAAGGGAACGGAAGCTTATTTTCGTAGAAATCATGAAAGGCATGACCAACTTCCTTTACTACAATTCCGCTTTGTTTCTGCAGATTAATCGCTTTCCGAAGCAACAATTCAATTTGCAGATGGAGCAATTCCTCCATTTTGAAACGCTGACGAGCATGTTGCACCGTCTCTGTTAATTGTGGAAGATGAATGGATTTGTACGATTGAAATTTACTTGATAATTGTAATTCCTTAATCAAACTGATAGGCATGGTTTCAGGTACAAACTCTGCTTTCATTGTTGAAATGAGTTGCTCCTGTAGTTTGTGAATGCCTTTTGCGTGTAAACCTGATTTGGTCAGTTTTTCGGTGGTTGGATAAACCGCTTGCCATTGAACACTGTGATTTACCTGACTCCAAAGCGTAATCTCCGGATGCGGGATTGTCCATGTACTTCCAAATTTGGTTGGTTTACCAAACAATTGTATTTCCGCAAACGCTTTGAGGTTTTGCTGAATGAACTTTGTTCCCTGATACCAAACCAATTCTACCGAACCACTGTCGTCCTGAAAAATGGCACTGAGTCTTTTCTTTTTACCCATTGCCACTTCACGAATGGAAACAATTTGTCCTTTCAGTTGAACAAAGCCATCCGCCATGTGAATGTCTTTCACCTTTTGGAAGCTTGTTCTGTCCACATACCGAAAAGGAAAGTGCTGGAGCAAATCTTCGAACGTAAAAACGCCCAACTCCTTACGAAGTAATTCGGCCCTTTGCGGTCCAACGCCTTTCAGAAATTCTATGGGGGTTTCCAGCCATTGCGACATGGAAGCAAATTTAATAATTCTATTGTATTTCCCACGGACGAGCACGGACGAACACAGAAGAAAGGAAAGAAAATTCAATTGAAGAACATCATAAAACATCTGTGCTTAGC
>CAMLET010000485.1 GCA_946479125.1 uncultured Flavobacteriales bacterium | reverse complement strand
TACAATCACGCAATCAAGCGCGGAGCAAAAATTTATGCTGAAGTACTTGGTGGCGGAATGTCGGGTGATGCATACCACATGACGGCTCCACATCCGGAAGGAATTGGTGCACGAAACACAATGATTGCTGCATTGGAAGACGCAGAATTGGATCCAAGTGCAATTGATTATGTTAACGTTCACGGTACATCTACTCCACTTGGAGATATCGCCGAAACGAAAGCTATTCTTCAGGTTTTTGGAGAGCACGCTTACAACTTGAACATCAGTTCAACAAAATCAATGACTGGTCACTTACTTGGAGCAGCTGGAGCTATTGAGGCTATTGCTTGTATCCTTGCAGTTCAAAATGATATCGTTCCTCCAACGATCAATCATTTTACTGATGATCCTGAAATTGACAATCGTTTGAATTTCACATTCAACAAAGCACAAAAACGTACTGTTGACGTTGCGCTTTCCAATACTTTCGGTTTCGGTGGTCACAATACCTCTGTAATTGTCCGTAAGTTTAAAGGGTAAGCCGTTTTTCTCGTGAAATTCAGGGTTCCGTTTTTAGGCAGTAAGAAATCAGCTGATGATTTAGCCCTTATCAAATTCTTTATCCAACGTTTTGGTTATCGACCAAAGAATCTTGCACTTTTCCAGGAAGCCGTAACGCATAAATCTATTGCCTACACAAACAATAGCGAAATTGATTTTTCGAACGAACGTTTGGAGTTTTTAGGAGATGCCGTACTCGATACCATCATTGCCGAATTCCTGTTTCAAAAATTCCCTGAAAAAGACGAAGGTTTCCTTACCAAAGTAAAATCAAAAGTGGTTTCCAGAAAAACGCTTTCTGATATTGGTGAAGAATTGGAGCTTCGAAGCATTCTGCGATACAACAAGGGAAGATCGATCAATCTAAGTTCACTTGAAGGAAACGCTTTCGAAGCAATTATTGGCGCTATTTATTTAGACGCTGGTTACGACGCCACAAAGAAAATCATTCACCAATATATTTTCCGAAAGTATATTGACATGAACAAGATTCTGGAAGAAGAAATTGATTTCAAATCGCGCTTGTTTATCTGGAGTCAGAAACGTCGTTTAGCATTAGAATTCAACGTTGTTAAGGAAGAAAACAATCACGGAACCTGGTTCTATGAAGTGGTTGTGACGGTAAACGGAGTAAATCATGGAATGGGACATGGTCCTTCCAAAAAAATTGCTGAGCAGGCGGCTTCTAAAGAGACGTTGATCTTGATGGGGGAAATCTAGCTTCGACATCTCGACTCCGCTCGATAACCGAAGCTTAGCTAACTTTCCTTACTCTTTATATCTTTTCCAAATTTTTAAAAATCTCATTTCAGAGAACTTATTATAGTTTTGTGTTCAATACGAGCCAAACACTTTTGAAACTAAAACTGCATATTGTTCTTCTTTTACTTGCAACAGTTTTCTGTGGTAACTCCTTTGCCCAGTATCCAAGTTTCTTTCAGTACGAAGACGAGAATGGCTTGCCTTCCAATGAAGTGTATAGTATGGCCAAGGATAAAAAAGGTTTTCTTTGGTTTGGCTGTGATGTTGGTTTGTTCAAATTTGATGGCATTCGCTACATCCCTTTTAAGTGCAACACACAGAAATCAAAATCCATCTCCGGATTAACTGTTTCAAAAACAGGAAGACTCTATTGTACCAATTTTCAATCGCAATTATTCTATTTACAAAACGGCATTTTAAAAGAATTACAATTTCCCTACAAATCGATTATACTTCATCTTTCCTGTGACAATTCGGGGAATCTTTTAGTGAATCATAAAGATGGTTTTGCCGTCTATAACGAGAAACGGAAACACTGGAAGAATCACACCTTTTTTGGAGATAGAAATGCATTAACGCGGTCAACTCGATCGGTTCGAGTGAATTCAAAAAATGAATTCTGTTTTCTAACGCCGTCGGGAGTAAGTTTGTACAGAAAGGGGAAATTTCAACATGCTCTTTTACCAAAGGAAGAACGCAAAACGGTATTGTTTTCATCTCACTATACCCTTGACTGGTATGGAAATGAACAGTGGATTTTTCCAATGAGTGGTAAAAATAAAATTTACAAGTGCGTCAACAATTCCATCCGGCAAGTTCAGAGTAAAGAACTGATAAAGGCATTGATGGGTAAAACTATAACTCAGGTAAAATATTTGAAAGACGGAAAACTTTGGATTTGTACTTACAACGGAATCATCCGGTACAATCCCAAACTTGATATTGCAACTACGTATTATCCAAATTATGCGTTCTCGGATTGCCTGATAGACGATGAAGGAAACTATTGGTTTTCCACCTTGCAATCAGGATTAATTCGGGTTCCAAATTTAAATACCGCCGTTTGGAACAATTTCCAGAATAATAAACTTGTTCGACTCACAACTAATTCTTCCGAAATTTATTTTGCCACCGTTAACGGCGATTTCGGCTCATTAAATCCTTCAACAAAATCTCTTGAATTTTTACAGCCAGGTAACAACACAAGTATACAATCGTTGGTCTACTCAAAGTTGGACGGAGGCATTTATTTCTACACCAGTAATAATCTATATTTCGCAAAAGCAGGAAAAATAGAACTGGTACTTCAAAATGCTGCACCTGTCAAGCACTTAGCAAAAGTCAAAGAGAATTATATTGTTTGTACATCATTTGGTGCATTTTGCTACGATTTTAAAACCAAAACTCAATTGTATCGATTGTCGGAGTTTTGGTCGCGGGAAGTAAAATTCGATGAGCATAACAATTGTTTGTGTATAGCTACGAATAATGGATTGCTGAATTATGTTAGTCTCAACGGAAAATGGAGCTTGAAACGAACCTTATTCCACGACAAACAAATCCTTTCCATAGCCTTTGATGAACGTAGCAGACAATTATTGCTCGTAACATTTGATGGAGAACTTTATTCCATAAATGAAAAAGGTAAATCAACCCGACTGAGTTCATTTCAATC
>CAMLET010000484.1 GCA_946479125.1 uncultured Flavobacteriales bacterium | reverse complement strand
GTCCGTAACACTTGGAACAAACTCCACGACGCATTTCACAAGTCAATACCGAACGAATTTCAACTTCGTCAATACCAGCTTTTTCGATAGCCTCAGCAACATTTTCAGAAATCAATTCACCTGCAGCAACAATTAAGTTCTCTGTTTCAGGCTCGTAAACATCATGAACAGAAGTACGTCCTAAAATACGATCGTACAATGGTTCAACGATATCATCATTTTTCTTCAATGAAGTTGCAACTAAACCTCTCAATGTTCCACAATCCTCGATATTGATAACAACATCTTGCGCAACGTCAACCAAACGACGAGTAAGGTAACCCGCATCCGCCGTTTTCAATGCTGTATCGGCCAAACCTTTACGTGCACCGTGAGTAGAGATAAAGTACTCCAAAATCGAAAGACCTTCTTTAAAGTTAGAAAGGATCGGGTTTTCGATAATTTCTTGTGCAGAAGCTCCAGATTTTTGAGGTTTCGCCATCAATCCACGCATTCCGGAAAGCTGACGAATCTGCTCTTTCGATCCACGTGCACCAGAGTCGAACATCATGTAAATAGAGTTGAATCCTTGATCATCATTTTTCAACTGATCCATCAACGTATTCGTCAAACGAGAGTTGGTATGCGTCCAAATATCAATGATCTGGTTGTAACGCTCGTTATTTGTAATAAGACCCATATTGTAATTGGCCATTACCTCTTTTACTTCTGTCTCTGCTTTCGCAACAAGAATTTCTTTTTCCTTAGGAATGATAATGTGATCCAAGTTGAAAGACAAACCTCCACGGAACGCCATTCCATATCCTAATTCTTTGATATCATCTAGGAACTTAGCTGTTTTAGCTGTTCCACAAATCTTCAATACGTGACCAATAATATCGCGAAGCGCTTTCTTAGTCAATACATCATTGATAAATCCTACCTCACGCGGAACAACTTCGTTGAACAACACACGACCACAAGTAGTATCAATCATCATTAACGCTGGAACACCTTCTTCATTCAAATCGTAAGATTTAACTTTGATTGGAGCGTGAAGATCTAATTTCCCTTCGTTGTGTGCGATAATAACCTCTTGCGGAGAGTAGAAAATACTTCCTTCACCATTCACTTTATGCTCAGGTGTAGATGTACGCATTTTAGTGATGTAGTATAGACCCAAGACCATATCCTGAGAAGGTACCGCAATCGGTGCTCCATTCGCAGGGTTCAAGATATTGTGCGATGCTAACATCAACAATTGAGCTTCCAAAATTGCAGCGTTACCTAATGGTAAATGAACCGCCATCTGGTCACCATCGAAATCGGCGTTGAATGCTGTTGTTACCAACGGGTGCAAACGAATCGCTTTTCCTTCGATCAATTTTGGCTGGAATGCCTGAATACCTAAACGGTGAAGCGTTGGAGCACGGTTTAATAATACCGGGTGTCCTTTCAATACGTTTTCTAAGATATCCCAAACAACCGGCTCTTTGCGGTCAACGATTTTCTTCGCTGATTTTACCGTTTTCACGATTCCGCGCTCAATCATTTTACGGATGATAAACGGTTTGTAAAGCTCTGCAGCCATATCTTTCGGTAAACCACACTCGTGTAATTTCAAGTCTGGCCCAACGACGATTACTGAACGCGCAGAGTAGTCAACACGCTTACCAAGTAAGTTTTGACGGAAACGTCCTTGTTTACCTTTCAATGAATCAGAAAGGGATTTCAACGGACGATTTGATTCTGTTTTAACAGCAGAAGCCTTACGAGAGTTGTCGAACAATGAGTCAACAGCCTCTTGCAACATACGTTTCTCATTACGCAAGATAACCTCCGGAGCTTTGATCTCGATCAAACGCTTCAAACGGTTGTTACGGATAATTACACGACGGTAAAGGTCATTCAAATCCGATGTTGCGAAACGTCCACCATCAAGTGGAACTAGAGGACGCAATTCTGGTGGAATAACCGGAACAACTTTCACGATCATCCATTCAGGACGGTTTTCGATACGTTTTTGAGAGTCACGCATTGCTTCAACCACTTGCAAACGCTTCAATGCTTCGTGCTTACGTTGAACTGAAGTTTCGTTGTTTGCCTGGTGACGCAAGTTGTAAGACAGTTCTTCCAGCTTCAAACGACGTAATAAGTCGTAAAGAGCTTCAGCACCCATCTTAGCAATGAATTTGTTTGGATCTGTATCTTCCAGGTATTGGTTTTCTTTTGGAAGTGTATCCAAGATATCCAGGTACTCTTCTTCTGTCAAGAAATCTTTCTCAGCCAAAGATGAACCATCAAGGTTTGTAGCGATACCCGTTTGGATAACTACATAACGCTCGTAGTAAATAATTTGATCCAACTTCTTGGTAGGAAGTCCTAACAAATAACCAATTTTATTTGGCAATGAACGGAAGTACCAGATGTGTGCTACAGGAACAACAAGAGAAATGTGTCCCATACGCTCACGACGTACTTTCTTTTCAGTAACCTCAACACCACAGCGGTCACACACGATTCCTTTGTAACGGATACGTTTGTATTTACCACAGTGACACTCGTAATCTTTCACTGGTCCGAAGATTCGCTCACAGAACAAACCATCTCTTTCCGGCTTATAAGTACGGTAATTAATTGTTTCAGGCTTGAGTACCTCACCACTTGATTGCTCAAGGATCACCTCAGGAGAAGCCAACGAGATCGTAATCTTGTTGAAGCTGCTTTGTTTTTTCGGTGTTTCTTTTCTAAAAGCCATTGTATTTTTTTCTTTATTGAATTCTACAAAAATCGTTTAATCGTGAGCTTAGTCCATTGATACATTCAATCCAAGACCTCTCAACTCATGCAACAATACGTTGAATGATTCAGGAATTCCTGGTTCAGGAATGTTATCACCTTTAACTATCGCTTCGTATGCTTTCGCTCTACCCATTACGTCATCCGACTTAACAGTCAAGATTTCTTGTAGGATATTAGCAGCACCGAATGCTTCAAGAGCCCAAACCTCCAT
>CAMLET010000483.1 GCA_946479125.1 uncultured Flavobacteriales bacterium | reverse complement strand
AGGAATAAACTTATTCCCGTTATGCACTGCAAACGTCAACCCAACCATGTCAGGAGTGATTGTAGAAGCGCGTGACCATGTTTTGATCACTGCTTTGCTTCCGCTTTCTTGTGCTGCGTCCACTCTTTTTGTCAACTTATAGTGTACAAAAGGTGGTTTTTTCAACGAACGACTCATACCTTATTTCTTTCTTCTCTCGATGATAAACTTATCTGAATACTTCTTTTTCGAACGCGTTTTGTATCCTTTAGCAGGCATACCGTTACGAGAACGAGGGTGACCACCGGCGTTACGCCCTTCACCACCACCCATCGGGTGATCTACCGGGTTCATCACAACACCACGTACACGTGGACGACGACCCAGCCAGCGTGAGCGACCAGCTTTACCAGAAACTACTAATGAATGTTCTCCATTCGATACAGCTCCGATTGTAGCCATACAAGTAGTCAAAATCATACGAGTCTCACCAGAAGGCAATTTGATAATCGCAAAGCGACCGTCACGAGCGTTCAATTGAGCATATGTTCCTGCTCCACGAGCAATTGCACCACCTTTTCCAGGCTGCAACTCGATGTTATGGATCACAGATCCAAGAGGAACATCGGATAAAAATAATGCGTTTCCAACATTTGGAGCGGCACCTGCACCAGATACGATTGTATCACCTACTTTCAATCCTTCAGGAGCAACGATGTAACGTTTCTCTCCATCCACATAATAAAGCAACGCGATACGCGCAGTTCTGTTTGGATCATATTCAATTGTCTTTACTACCGCCGGCACTCCGTGCTTGTCGCGTTTAAAGTCAATAATACGATACTTTTGCTTGTGTCCACCACCGATGTAGCGCATGGTCATACGACCATCATTGTTACGACCACCAGACTTGCTTTTCTTCGCAACTAAGCTCTTTTCAGGAACGTTCGTTGTTACTTCAGCATAAGTACTGTTGATCTTGTGTCTTTGCCCTGGAGTAATAGGCTGAAATTTTCTAAGACCCATCAGTTTTTACTTAAAAATTATTAAACAAATCAATCGTTTCTCCTGCAGCAACAGTTACGATGGCTTTTTTCCATACGCGACTTTTTTGCTCAACGACACCTCTATTCGTGAATTTCGTAGAGGGTTTTCCACCGCCATAAGTGAGTGTGCGTACATTCACAACGTGAACTCCGTACATCTTTTCGACAGCTTTTTTTATTTCCAATTTATTCGCCTTGCGATCTACTTCGAAAGCGAAGCTGCCAGCATCATTTGCGGCAGTTGCTTTTTCAGTAATGATTGGCTTTTTGATAATTGTACTCATCATCAATTAGTTTAGAATCTTTTCGATTACTTCGATTGAACTTTCTGTTAATACAACTTTCTTCGCGTTCAATACATCATATGTATTAACGGAATCAGCAGATACAACTTTAACGCGTTGTAAGTTACGTGAAGACAAGTAGACATTGTCATTACCTGCTCCAACGATCATCAACACCTTTTCGTTTAACAAGTTCAAGTTCGATAACATCGATTTGAATTCTGCTGTTTTTGGTGTTGCAAGAGCTACATCTTCTACTACTAAGATTGAATCCAATTTTGCTTTATAAGCGAAAGCAGATTTACGTGCCAAACGCTTTAATTTGATATTCAATTTGAAGTGGTAGTTACGAGGGCGTGGTCCGAAAATACGTCCACCACCTACACGTGTACCAGATTTAACACTACCGGCACGAGCACCACCCGTCCCTTTTTGTTTTTTAATCTTTCTGGTAGATCCGGCAATCTCTGCTCTCTCTTTAGACTTGTGAGTTCCCTGGCGACGATTCGCCAAATGCTGCTTTACATCTAAATAAATCGCGTGATCATTTGGTTCGATTCCAAAAATTCCATCCGACAAGGTTACTTTTTTGGAAGTAGCCTTTCCTTTGCTATCAATTACTTTTACTTCCATTATTTCTCGATTGTTACGGTTGAACCTTTAGGACCTGGGATAGACCCTTTAACTACAAGCATGTTACGGTCAGTCAAAACTTTCAATACTTGTAAGTTTTCCATCTTAACACGTTTGTTACCCATTTGACCAGCCATACGCATTCCTTTGAATACGCGTGCAGGGTAAGAACAAGCTCCAATTGAACCCGGCGCACGTAAACGGTTGTGCTGACCGTGAGTTGATTGTCCAACACCACCAAAATTGTGACGTTTAACAACCCCTTGGAAACCTTTTCCTTTTGAAGTACCTGCTACTCCAACGAATTCACCTTCTTCGAAGATTTCAACGTTTACTACATCACCAAGATTAAGTCCGTCAAAACCTTTGAACTCTACCAATTTTGATTTTGGTGTTGTGTTCGCTTTTTTGAAGTGACCTTTCAATGCATTTGGAGTGTTGCGCTCTTTACGCTCACCAAATCCTAATTGAATTGCCTCGTACCCATCTCGATCTTGAGTCTTAACTTGCGTTACGACACAAGGACCAGCTTCTATCACTGTGCATGGTGTTGCTTTACCCTCGGCACTGTAGATGCTAGTCATTCCGATTTTTCTACCAATAATTCCTGGCATACTTTATAATTTATTATTTAACAATAAAAGGATGTAAGAGCCTCTGAAGTAGACGAACTTTCGTCCGTTACTTCAGAGGAATTATCATCACACTTTAATTTCTACATCAACTCCGCTAGGAAGTTCCAATCTCATCAACGCATCAACTGTTTTTGATGAAGAAGAGTAGATATCCAACAAACGTTTGTAAGAATTTAATTCGAACTGCTCACGCGCTTTTTTGTTAACGTGTGGTGAACGCAATACTGTGTAAATTCTTTTGTGCGTTGGAAGTGGAATTGGACCACTAACTACAGCTCCTGTTGCTTTAACAGTTTTAACGATTTTCTCAGCAGACTTGTCTACCAAGTTGTGATCGTATGATTTTAGTTTAATTCTAATCTTTTGGCTCATTACTCGTTTGTATTAAGCGGAAACTTTTCCATTATATTTAGCAA
>CAMLET010000482.1 GCA_946479125.1 uncultured Flavobacteriales bacterium | reverse complement strand
GTATGTATCTCTGAATACCAAGGGTTCAATTTCCGCCAGGAATTTTGCCGCCTCATCCACTCTACCCTCTTCAACACAAATCTGAATCAATAACAGTCCTGCATTGATGGCACTTCCAACTTGATTGTGTTTTTGACTTTCATGATAATCGAAAAGAACCAATTTTTCAGCAGTTCGATAGTCTTTTTGCAAATAGTATAAATGTCCTAAGTTTCCAGAAAGGACTCCATACCAGCCAACATCCTTGTGCTTTTTAGCCAAATTCAAGGCTTTGGTAAAATAATATCTTGCAGAGTCAATTTCTCTGAATTCACGATATACCAATCCCAACGAATTCAGGATTCCAATGTACTGCGTTGGCTCCCATTCCTTCCCTTGCAACGCCAGTTTAAAGTGCTTTTTTGCTTCCGGATATCGTCGGTAATAGTACATTGCCAATCCGTAAGATTCATGGAAAAAAGGGAGAAACGCTTTGTCGGAAGGCGGATTTTCTTCTATCGATTTATTGGCTTTGTACAAGTAGTAAAACGCTACTTCGTAATATCCGTGGAAATACATTCGCTTTCCCACAACAGTACAAAGATTCGCGAAACATTCACCCGGATTTTTTTCTGCCTCGACCACAGCAAATCGATGCGTTCGGTACCAATCATCCTTCGTTGCGAAGTATTCTAATTTGTTTTCGGTAAGATAATCCAGCAATTCCTTAGAGAAATCTTCTTTCTCCTCTACCATTTGTAGAATATCCTTCTTCGCTTTTTGAAATGTAATATCCCCAGCAAAAAGAGGTGATATCAATCCAACAACAAAAAGTAAACAAAGAATTACTTTTCGAACAGATTGATTTTTTAGCGTATTAGTTGGAGTGTGCATTGTCATACATTTCGAAAGTACAACAATTTAATACTCTCTAAAATTGTAAACGGGGAAATTAACGAATTTGATTTTGCAAATGTCCTAAAATCAGGAAGGTTAACGTAATAAATTAACGTGTCCTTTTGCAGTTTCCTTTCCATCTGTTTCAATCAATCCGAAGCTCAATTTCCAAATGTAAGTTCCCGTGTCTGCCATTTTCCCGTTAAACGTTCCGTCCCATCCTTCGTGAATATCACTAGTCTCAAAAACCATTTCTCCCCATCTGTTGTAGATTTCCAGATGATAATCGTTCTCATCCATTCCAGCAGTCATTACCGGAATAAAGATCGGATTGTTTTCATCTGAGTCAGGGGTAAAAGTATTTGGCACATAATAGATCAATTGATCTTTCACCAATACAGATTTCACAGCCGTATCAACACATCCAAATTGAGTAGTGACAATCAACATAACCTCATAAGTTCCAACCTCACCAATCGGATATGTGTGTTCTGGTTCCACAGAAGTGGATGATCCACCATCACCAAAAGTCCAAACATTAAAATCGTTGTTGATGGATTCATTTGTGAAATTCACCGTTGGACCATCAGAATAAACCTGTTGTGGGCTGTAAACGAAAGCTGCTTCAGGAACTGCGTGAACACAAATCATATCTGTTAACGTTCCGGTTGCCGAACAAAGTCCATCAGAAGTTGCTGTTAACGTAATATCATAACAAGCTGCTGCTTCGTATACATTTGGAACATCTGCGGCACTAGTTGAGCTAGTTCCATCACCTAAATTCCAGCTAAAAGTGGTATTCCCTTCTGTTATACTTGTATTGGTAAAATTCACTGCAAGCGGCTGACAACCTTCTGTAACATCAGAAACAAAATGAATTTGCGGCACTGCCGTAATCTTCACATCGATAGTTGTTGTATCGCTTACACATCCCGGATCGGAAGGCAAAATATAATTGAATTGGTAGTTATCGTGAGCGATATTTCCAACATCAAATACGGAAGTTGTTGTATTGAAACTTCCTGCAGGAACGTTAGCCGAGGTTTCCCATGAACCTGTGATCGGTTCAAACGGATGATTCAAATATCCGCTGAAATCCTGTGCATCACCCGCAGTATTACAGAAATGCAAATTCTGATCCGGCGCAGCAACTGGTTGTTGATGAACCGTAAGCTGAATTAAAGAAGTATCGTTCGGACAATTGGTTCCAAAAACAACGTAATTGAAATCAAAGGTTCCGGCCTGTCCTGTTAATCCTAAACTTCCGTCGGTAGCATCAAGCGTACCTGCAAATGCAGTTGTTAATCCAGACCATGTTCCTCCAGCAGTGGTATTTGCGGATAACAGATCTGAAAGCTCAAATGTGTTGTTTGTAGAACATGTAAAATCCAAACTATCGTTTCCGGCAATTTTCTGAACTTCAAAACTCACATTCGCATTGTCCGTTCCCTGACAACCATATTGATTTGTCACAACTACCGAATAATTCCCTGTTGTTGTTGGAGAAATGGTTTGCGTTGTTTCTGTGCTGTTCCAAGCGTAATTCATTCCGGCATTCCCGGCATCAAAAGTTACTGTTGTTCCTTCACAAACCGCTTTGTCTGGACCAAGATTTACAACCGGGTTAGGACTAAAACTTACCACAATTGTATCAGTTGAATAACAAACCGGTTTAAATGTAATGTCATCAATCGCGAAATCGTTTCCTCCACCTGCAATGTTTTGGTTTACAATACAAATTTGTGCATTCGACGTAGTCATTGATTGCCATGTTTGCGTGTATTGCGACCATGAACAAGGTGTTGCTGAAGGCGAAAAATTGGCTCCAAGCGAAACCCCGTTAATAGTAAATTGAAGCTGAGCGACATTCGGATCGGCAACAACAGAAGAAACCCAGGTACCAAACTGATACGAAGTGTTTTGTTGAACCGGAACTGTCTGACACCAAACTTGGGTATTTGGTGTTGAAGCACCATTAACCACCAATTGATTTACACCTGGCGCAGCTGTATGATCCTGACAAGAACTGAAATTACTGTGAACTAAATTCGGTGAAGTTGTAATGGCATATGTCCCCGGATTTGATAACAAGCCCCATGTTCCGCCTGTCCCTAATGTAT
>CAMLET010000481.1 GCA_946479125.1 uncultured Flavobacteriales bacterium | reverse complement strand
GGACCTGCTCGACAAATTTGAGCTCATTAATGCTGAAATTTTGGCTTTGACAGAGAGTACGCTTGACTATCGCAGTACATACTATTCTTTGCTATCAAAGTTGAGACTGAAAAGGGACGAACTAAAACAAAATTATTCGGAGAAAGGACCAAATGGTTTTTCTCCAGCTTATTCAAAGATATTTCCTGGAGTTTTTGCGAAAGAGTCCTATGAAAATGGTCCTGAATTTTCCAGTAAAACGGTAAGTGCTGAGCCACCTGCTTATATCACACCTCCAACTGAAATTTACGAAGTAGTAGACGTTCCCGCCGAATTTACAGGTGGAGAGACATCTTATAATCAGTTCATTATTTCGAATCTGAAATACCCCGAAGACGCTCTTGACGAAGGAATTGGCGGACGTGTTTACTTGCGCTTTATTGTTTCTGAATATGGAATCATTTCCAACGTGAAGGTTGTAAAAGGTATTATTGATTGCAAAGAGTGTGACGATGAAGCTGTTCGTCTGGTTCGGGCTATGCCGAAATGGAAACCCGCTTTGCTCAACGGGAAAGAAGTGAATTCCTATTATAACTTACCAATTAAGTTTAAGCCTGATTAATAATAGATCATGAAATCAATTCTGACCCTTCTATTACTTTTTCTTTCTACGGTTGTTTTTGCACAATCTAAAAAGAAGACGAATGAACGTCTCAAGATCAATCTTTATGATTATAAACGTGAACATGATTCTATGGCAATAGAGTTTCTTGTTCAGTTTGCAGAGCTTTCGAAAAAGAGAACGGATTTAACTCTATCAAGCATGGATATTGCTAATCAGACACAAATCATTTCCATGAAGTTTGAGAATGCCGAAAAGCAAATTAGTCAGTTGAAACGACTAGGAGAAGATCCTTCCAAAGTTATTGACGTTAGTAAGTTGGAGCGACCTTCATTTGTCGGTTTTTCAAGTTTAATGCACGATTATACTTTAGCAATTACAGAGAAGTTTGAATACCAAAAAGTAGTTGACACAATAAATTTGGCTGGATTGAAGATCCAGGAACAGAATGAAGTTATTGCTCGACAAAACAAGATTTATGTTGACAGTTGGGGGCATAACTTGTATAATCTGAAACAACTTGAAAAGCGTAATACTGAGTTAAAAACGCTTCTTCCAATGATCGATTCTATAGCTGCGGAATACGAGAAGATTGATTCCTATCTAACGAAAATGCGAATTTCTTTGGACGAAAAGATGACGGAGCTGAAGTCGAACTATGAAAAGAAAGGTCCAAAAGGTTTTTCGGAGGAATATGCACGTATTTTCCCGGAGGTTTTCGGAGTGAAAAAGCAGGTAGAACAACCAAAAGATGAATTCGACATGAAAGTAGGTCGTGATGGCGGAGATACTGAACCCGTGATCCTTCCGGAGAATTATGTTTATGATCTGGTGGATGTACAAGCAGAGTTCTCAGGTGGTAAAGAGGGGCTGGCGAATTATCTCGGAAAGAATCTGAAATATCCATATATCGAAGCTACCGGAAGATTGTATGTGAAATTCATGATCAAAAGAAATGGATCCATTTCGAACGTACAAATAGTAAGAGAAATCCCAAATTGTGAAGAATGTGGGGAAGAGGTGAAACGCGTAATTAGCGGGATGCCAGC
This sequence comes from uncultured Flavobacteriales bacterium, assembly GCA_946479125.1. Next base: position 1,353 of record CAMLET010000481.1, on the reverse strand, counting down.
CTGGAAACCAGCAATGAATAATGGAAATGCCGTAAATTCATGGTTTATATTACCGGTAAAGTTTGGAATTCAATAATCCTTTAGATCAATTATTATGAAAAACCTATTATTAGTCTTCTTCGTAGTGTTGTCTGTCGCAACATTCGGACAATCGAAAAAGAAGATCAACGAACAACTGAAACTGGAACTGGATCAAAAAGTGAGGACCTACGACTCACTTCGAAACGCTCAGCTCGAACTTGATCTTAAAATAAGTACTGCGCAAGCTGAAATACAGAAGCAGATAAGAACTTTCGATCGGTTGAAGAGCGATGAACTTACCAAACGCTCTAATCTTTATGGAAATCATGCTAAGCTTAAAGAACTTGGTTTCAATGCAGATTCGCTGATTTCCAAAAAGGAAATACTTGCACTAAAGGCACCGCGTATGGATCCTAAAGCTGAGTACAAATATGAAATGCGTAAGTGGTCTTTTCCTATGTTAGCAATTCAACCTATTCAGGATTTGGCTGATGTCAAAGTGAAAGTACAGAACGAATTGTTTGCTAAAAAGATAAACGAGTATGACAGTGTTAATCGTTTGAATGATGCAAAGCAGCAGGAAGCAATGCGTTTTTTGTCGCAGCTATCAGATATGAATAACGAATACGTCAGAGTTGCTGAAAGCTATACCGCATTTAACAAGCAGCTTGAGGTAAAGGGTGATCTGTTGGCGAATAAGTGGTACGAGGTGAATGCGAAACAGGAAGAAGCAGCTCGTGTTGAGTATGAAAAGGAGCTTAAGAAACTCGAAGCATATCAAAAGAAACACAAAAATGAACTTGTATTTATTCCCCCGCGAATCATTGATCGTGAAGTTTATGACGAACGTGAGATTAGAAAACCCGTTTTAAGCACAGATAAAAAACCTGTGGAAGATGAGTCGGATTGGGCATTGCCGGTACCAATTGAGATTAAAGAACCAGAACCTCCTCACCCGCCAGTAATTATTGAGGTGGTAGAAGAGCAAGCTGAATTTCCTGGTGGAATGGCGGCGATGAAAAAATATCTTGAAGACAATCTTGTTCTTCCAGCGAAAGTTGCAAGCGGAGAAGTTTCCGGAAGATGTTATGTGCGTTTTGTGGTTTCTAAAACTGGAGAAATCTCTAATGTAGAAGTTAAAAAGGGTGTTATAGACTGTAAGGAATGTGATGACGAAGCTGTTCGTGTGGTGAAAGGAATGCCTAATTGGATCCCCGGAAAGAATAATGGGAAACCGGTGAATATGTGGTACAACTTACCAGTTAAGTTTTCTGCGCTGTAATGAAAAGCCTGATTACCATACTGTTTTTGAGTTTGATTGCTCCTGTTTTC
>CAMLET010000480.1 GCA_946479125.1 uncultured Flavobacteriales bacterium | reverse complement strand
GTCTGTTTGGTTTCTAAATTTTGAATGTTCTTTTACCTAAATGTCTGTATTAATATGCAACTTCCTGTTATTTCCTTGTTACAAATTAGTTAAATTTCACGTATTGGTGCTGTTTTTACCAAAAATTAACCGAACTAGTAACACTACGAATGCAATGACTAAAACGAGATGAAACAATCCTCCGGTATTATATCCGAAATACCCGATAGCCCAGGCTATTATCAGCAGAACTATCAACGTGCTTAATACATTATTCATGACTTCTATTTTTATTTGTGAATACTAAAATCATTCGTTTAAGCGATGATCTTTTTGTAAAGGTGTTTTATATCAGTCACGATTTTATTACACTTCGGAGTTCAAACCTTACACATTTCACAGAATTTTAAACTCTGATATGTCAATGAAAATGAGCTATAGCGCCACTTTCAGTAGGTTTGAAGCTTCATACTTTTGAAGTAATCACTCGTTTTAACGATCTGACATCATTTGTCTGTATAATGAAGGTGTAAGTCCGGTATTCTTCTTGAATTGATTAGATAGATGCGCAATACTACTGTAATTGAGTTTATACGCAATTTCGGTTAGACTTAATTCTGAATGCAGCAATAATTCCTTTACACGTTCCACCTTGGTATTTACTATGAATTGCTGCACTGTAATACCTGTTTCTTCGGAAAAGGTTTGCGCTAAAAACAAATAATCGTGATTTAATTTATCACTGAGGTATTCCGAATAGTTTTCTACGGGAAGTTCATCTGAATAGATCATTTCAATGATCAGGTTTTTAATCTGTTCTTTCAAAACAGTCTTTTTATCTTCGTAAAGTTCCAGGCCAATTTGCGACAAGTTTTTTCTCAAGCTCTCCCTGTCTTCAAAGCTTAATTCTGACTCTTTAAGCTCTACAACACCCAATTCTACTGAACACTCCAAACCGAGTTTCTCAAATTCTGCTTTCACCGCCATTATACAGCGAGAACTTACCATGTATTTGATATAAAGTTTCAAAATGAATGTGTTTAAAATAAAATGTCAACCAAAAATTAATTGAATTCAAATCACTTGTATTTCTTTACTCTTTTAATTGTTGTGTATTCGTCTTAGACGAAGTACTTAATAGCATTGTATTTATTGTCGTAGTTGGGTTAATCCACGGCCACCCATTTATTTGTTAACTATCGCAAATAATCAAAGTTCAATTCTGTTCGAATTTGCTTTATTCAGAACTTTCAATTTTTGCTTTTTAATTTTCTTATAATAGTAAGGCGTTAAGCCAGTGTTTTTCTTAAATATTCTAATCAGCTGCGCCTCATTTCGGAACTGAAGCATTGACACTATTTCATTTATTTTGCAATCTTCATAGAGAAGTATTTCCTTCACCCTGTCTATTCGCTTCAATTCGATATACCGAGGAAGTGTTACACCATGTACTTGCAGAAATAACTTCATGATATGAGTATGATCATAACCAATTGCATTCATGAGATAAACAGGATAATCATTTATTGGAATTTCAATATTGGTACGGAATAATTCATCGATTAATTCCGAGATGCGATTCAACAGTATATTGTTTTCCTCCTCCACCACTTCAAAGCCTAACTTTGTTATTTCATCCTTTAATTTCAGTAATTGTTCACCAATTACTTCATCCTGAAATTCAACCATACCCAGATTAATCTCAGGCAATATTATCTCCTGTTCCTTTATAATTTGCCTCAATTTTTCGATGCAATTATGGCCGACCATATATTTTATAAAAATCTTCAAAACAGATTAGATTAAAATCTTCTTTGAATTTATGACAATTTATGTGCTCAACAAACTAATTCCTGTCATTTTTTTCACAAATAACCGGCCGACCTAATCATTTCATTTTTTTCATCTCTGTAAAGCTTTCTCAAGGTTTTACATGGTCAAAATTAGAGACGAGAAAAACGGAAGACTTTCACTATTATTCACTGGATTTACATAATTTTTGGATTTGTGAATATTTAGTGTACGCGACTGAATTTCACACAAATCCATTATAAATCAAAAAAAAGTGACCTCTTTGAATCCATTGAAGGCAGTGAAAAAAATGTTCTCTATCAGGCGCTGAATTCTTCCAGCAACTTTTCCAGTTTCGCCAAGGCTTTTTCTATGGAAGCTCCTTTTCCAAGAACTTTTTTCCATAAATCACCCTTTTCCTCCAAACGTTCCGGAACATTGAAAATAGTAAATGCTTTTGGGTCCAGTTTTTCGTTCACTTCCTCCCATTCCAAAGGTGTTGAAACCGTAGCTCCCGGTTTTGGACGAACACTGTAAGCAGCAGCAATGGTTTGACCTTTTCTGTTTTGAAGAAAATCAATATAAATCTTATCAGATCGTTTCGAAACTGAACGTTCAATACTTGTTGTGCGTGGAAGTTGTTTGTGAACCGCAGTCGCCAATAATTCTCCAAAGAGTTTTATTTCGTCGTAAGTGTAGCGTTTGTTCAACGGAATATACACATGTAATCCTGTTGCACCGCTTGTTTTACAAAAGGTTTCGATTCCAATTTCTTCACAGATCTCGCGAATCTTTAAGGCGGTAACAACCACTTCTTTGAAACCGATGTTTCCCGGATCCAAATCCATGATCATATAATCCGGATTATCAGGTTCATCGACTGTACTGTGCCATGGATTAATTTCGATACAGCCCAAATTTGCCATATAGATCAAGGTGGCTTCATTATCACAAATGAGGTAATCGAGGTACTCATCGTTCGATTTTGAATGGATTTTCTCTGTTCGCATCCATTCAGGAATTTGATGAACGTCCATGTCTTTTTGATAAAATCCGGGCTGACTAATTCCACCTGGATGCCGGTTCAGAGATTCGGGGCGATTCTTCAGATAGGGAATCAAGGTTTTACTCATCTTTCGATAGTAATCGATGATTTCCCCTTTTGTTATTTCGTTACCTAAGGCCGATGGAAAATAAACCTTGTTTCTATTGGTGATCTTCAGCTGTTTTCCGT
>CAMLET010000479.1 GCA_946479125.1 uncultured Flavobacteriales bacterium | reverse complement strand
TGTTTTTAAACAAAAAGGTGTAAAGATCCAGCTTGCCGTTCCCTCCTTCTCTATTGCTTGAAAAGGTCAACTTGGAATTGTAGTAAGAAGGGAAAAAGTCGTTTGCATTTGAATTTACCTGCTTCCCAAGATTAACAGGTTCACTCCAAACTTCATTTTCCAAAACGGAATAAAAGATATCGTAATCGCCATTGCGGTCTGAAGCAAAGAACAACGTGTCTTCCGCTTGATTCAAAAATGGATGTGTATCGTTGTGTTGTCCATCGCAAAAAGGAAGCTTGATTCGTTCAGACCAAGAGTCAGACTCACGATTAGAAAAATAGATTTGCAGTTTGCTTTTCTTTTTCGAAGTCGTTACCAAAAACGAAGTTTCTTCATTTGAAGAAAAGTAAAGGTGATTACCGGATTCATTCATCCAGGCAGGACCACTATTATATCCTTTCCCCAAACGTTTATCCAGAAGTTCGGGAGTGGAAAAAGTAGAATCATCCAGTTGTTGAGCGGTATAGAGATAAGACAGTTTTGCTGCAGTATCCACCGCAGAATAATATGCACCAAAAAACTCGTAATTATCTGAAGTAAAGATCAACTTTCCATCAGAAATCATTGGTGAAAACTCATTTTTATCCGAGTTGACGCTAACCGATCTAACGCGCACATTAGTTGAATCGTTCGATTGAGCTTGTCCTTTTACACTAAAAACGACAAAAAACAAAATAATACTAGAGATAACGCGGACTCTGAACATTCGTTTTATAATCAAGTGTATAATTCAGCATTACCTCATGCGTATTCTGCCATATCTGCCCATTCGAACCAATGTGACGTTCAAACAAATAAGCCACAGAAAACTGTCGGTTCAATTGTAACTGAGCATAAATATTTCCTGCTTTACTGTTCTTCAATCCAAAACCAAATGAAATCGCTTCCTGATAATAGAATGTTGCGTTGCCTTCAACATTCAGTGGTGAACCGGTAACGTATTTTATCAATGTTGTAGGTTTCAGTTTGAACTGATGTCCTAAATCGAAGATATAAGATGCATAACCATTTAGCGCTTGCGAAGACTGCTGATCATTACTTCGGTACATATTGGGAAGCGTAAGTCCAACCAAAAGCGTTTTGTACTTGTACATTGCTCCGAAGGAGAAGTCGAAATACGTTCCGCGCTGCGATTGATTTAGAAAAGAGATATCGTCCGCCTGTCCCAAATTGAGCGCATTAAAATCAATGGATTGATTTCGGATTCCAGCTGCTGCGCCAAGTGAAAGGGTGCTTTGTTTCCATTTTACTTTGTAAGCGTAAATTCCCTTTATTCTCAAGTCATTCTGAATCCCGAATTTATCGTTTAGAATGGTCATTCCTAAACCTGTTTTTTTAGATTTAGAAAGCAGGTGAGAACTGAGAGAAATGGTTTTCGGCGAACCGCTAACGCCACGCCACTGATCGCGGTAATTTGCATTAAAGGTAAGCGCACCTTTGTTTCCTGCGTAAGCCGGATTAATTGTCAAAGCGTCGTACATGTACAAACTTTGGACATCGTTGTGTTGAGCGGACAATTGAAGACTCACACAAGAAAGAAGCGCTATGTAGAATATCAACCTCATTTTCGCTTCACAATTACAAATCCGCCAAATTCTTCGCCAGTATTCAACTTCAAATGATAGTAATAGGTATCATTCGTCAAATTTTGTCCTTTATTATTCTCACCATTCCAGTTGTTTGAATAATTGTTGTTCTCATAAACCGCTTCGCCCCAGCGATTATTCACAATCAGGGTTACAGGTGCATAATTTTCCAATCCACGTATTTCGAAATAGTCATTGATATTGTCACCATCCGGAGAAAAGCCATTTGGAATATCAAGATCAAGATAAGTCACATTCATTGTGTCTGATCCGCCAGAACAACCATAATTTGTTACTGTCCAGAAGAACGTTGTTACCCCTTTTTCCAGATTGGTAACCAAGGAATTTGGATCATTTTCATTTTGAATAACCACAGAACTACTTGAACTTGTCCAAGAACCAATACCAACAGGATCTGAGACTCCGTTTAATTCTACTTCATTAAAATAAACCGTTTGGTCTGTGCCCGCATTTGGTGAAACAGGAATTTCTATTACATGAATGACAGTTGAACATCCTGCTTGATTCCCTGCATTATCTGTTGCTAAAAAATGTAAATTGGTAAAACCAACAGGGAAAAGACTTTCACTTGTCAAACCAGTTTCATCATCCTGAGTAAAATTGAGCAAAGTACAGTTATCGACCGCGGTTGGAAGATCAAATGTCACTTTAACATCACACGAACGAATGGTATCCGTACAGTTTGAAATAACCGGTAATTCCGTATCGTTTACAGTAACTGTTTGTTGGGCTGTTGCTGTATTTCCGGAATTGTCTGTAACGGTCCAAATTACGATAGTTGAACCAAGCTCAAATGAAGTCGGAGCATTATTCGTTACAGAAGCGACTCCGCAATTATCTGCTGTTGTTGGATTTCCTAAATTGGCTCCTGTTGCAGTACAGCCTGAATTTGTACTTATTGTAATATCCGAAGGTGCTGTAATTGTTGGATTTTGGTTGTCCGTAATCGTCACAGTTTGAATCGCCGTTGCTGTGTTCCCTGAATTGTCCGTAACTGTCCACGTAACATTAGTTGTTCCAATTGGAAATGAAGTTGGAGCATTATTCGTTACTGAAGCCACTCCGCAGTTATCTGCTGTTGATGGATTTCCCAAATTGATTCCAGTTGCTGAACATCCTGAAGTTGGATTAGCAGAAATGTCTGCCGGAGCAGTTATCGTTGGATCTTCATTGTCTGTTATAGTTACGGTTTGAGCAGACATAGCTGTATTTCCGTAATTATCTATTATTGTCCATGTGACAGTGGTAGTTCCAATTGGGAATGAACCTGGAGCGTTATTCGTAACAGAAGCAACTCCACAATTATCAGAGGTTGTTGGAGTTCCTAAATTGATTCCAGTTGCGGAGCATCCTGAA
>CAMLET010000478.1 GCA_946479125.1 uncultured Flavobacteriales bacterium | reverse complement strand
AATGACTTGAATGTCCATGCTGCTCCAATTCTTTAGCAATTGCAATCAGCAACTTACTGTTTCCGTAATGCTCCTGCTTCAACAATAACTCACGAACATCTTTGTTTTTCAATTCCGGATCTTCATCCTGACCAAATAAAGCAAGTAAATAGAATGTTTCCATGAAACGACGTTGCTCAGCCGATAGATTATTCTCTTTTGATCTGGAAAGAATATCAGAGGTTTTTATGGCTTCTTGTCTCGACAAAAAATTTGTGTAATCCACCATTGTATTCCACCACCACGAGTTTGTTTTCCGCTTATCCGCAACACCTTTCATTAACTGGCTTAAATAAAGCGAATTATCTCTGTAATCGTTGATTGTGGTTTTCAAGGTCATTAAATCCTCATTCAAATCATCATTTGTATATTCCCATTGTGTTCCATGGAAATTGAGATAATTGGTTGTCATTGTTTTATGCTCGATCTTATTTACCTCACGAAGTACAAGAAAATCTAAACATGGATGTGAAGGATTCAATTCAGCAATAGTTTCAATGTATTCAATTGCGGAAAATTGTGTTCTACAAGCCCGATAAAAGTTAACTGCGATTTTTTGTTCGTCCGTTTGGGCAAAACCTATAGCTGTTTCAAAGTCGAAGTATCCACCCATTAATTGTCCAATTGCCGGACGCTTTTCTTTTGAATTCAAAAAGATCATGCAGTATTTCATGCTATTCTCACCATCGGTATATTCAAAGCTCAATTTAAAGTACAGCGCCCAATAATCAATTGCATCTTTGTAGGTGCCATCCACAAAGTACTTCGTGTAAATTGAATTTACTTTGTCTTGATTTTGGTTGTAATAAGCCAATCGAATTGCCAAATGCGCATAACGTCTTTTCAACTGCTCATTGCTTTCTTTATTCGCCAGTTTCAGCGCTTTAGAGATCGCTTTGTTTCTTTTCTTGGTATAAGAATCACCAATATATTCCCAGTTTTCATCGTAATTATCACCGTTCAAATAGGAAATCGATTTCGCAAACAGAAGGTAATTCAAGTGTGCTTTGTATTGTTCAGATTGCAATGCACGAATAACTCCATTGTTCGTTGCAGGATCCTTCAAATCCTTATCTGATGCCTGATAAATTGCAAAATAAACGTCATCGTAAAGAAAACGATCGTTTAAGGCATCCATCCAAAGCATACAGTTTTCTTCAAACATGTTTGAAACATTCGCATCAGCATCTGGATAAGAATACAAATTCATGTTGTAGAAATAATAGTCTCCACTATTTGGAAACAAGTATTCCGGTTTTAAGAAATTGTAGCGCAGCTCTTCTGCTCTTGGATAAAATCCACAAGCCGTTAGTTCTGTTTTACTTGCCAGTAAGCAAGCCGTAATAAGAATTAATTTTTTGAATCCCATAGTCGTTAACTTGATTTTCATTTAATTGAAAGAAAGAAATAGTAGCATTCTCGCGGAAATAAACCGTTGAATTGATGACTTCAATACAAGCTTTCAAATCCTTGTCTCTCACTTTTTCAAACTTTATTTTATCTCCTTTTTCAAAGGAAACATTATCTATAACAGTGTCTTTCGTTACCAAATGCCAAAACTTCGATTGCACTCTAGAAATGCTTTTGATCTGAGGTTCAGATAAATGTACCATCCCAACAAATTCGTTGCTTTTGTAAACCAACACATTATTGAAAACAGGCAGAGCAACATCTAACGGACATGGATAATCTTTACTTCCCTGTAAGTATTTCTTCAATTCACCAACTTCTAAAATGGAATTGGAATATTTGTATTTAAGCGGCGAAATAAGATTATAGCACATTAACATGGCTCTATCAACTGGTAGAACCCCCATTTCCTTATGGAACTTGAACGGATACAAGCGCAAAGTCGCCGACAGCTGACACTTCAACTTCGACTTTAACTCTCTTAGAAACTGATGATAGTTGTTTTTGGTGGAAATCGTCCAATCACAATCGATCTGAAGTTCATTGTATTTGTGAAACGAAGAAAACTGCTCTGAAAAACGTTTATCGACCAAATGAACAATGTTCTCAGCCAATTTCGTAATTCCTTCTGCCGAAATCACTTTGAAAACGGCATTATCAATAAAAATGGTTGGAACTATTTCTGTGTTCTTTCTTAGTTCAGAAGCTTTAACAGAAATGTTTGATTTAGAAACAGGAACTGCACGTTGATCAGCATCTAAACCAACTTCAAAGAACTTAACGTAGAACTTCTCCACTTCAAGCGATCTCAACTCCTGTTTCTCAGCTTTACTTAAACTGGATTCTCGGCTTTCCCAATAGTAGAAACCGTGCTTGAGTTTTTTAGATGAAAATCCTTCCGAAAAAAAGCCGACGACAAAGAGCAAGCACGCAATTAGAAAAGCTCTAAGCAATGCCCTATCTCTGATTCGACTATCCATGAGTCAGTAATTTCTCTTCTTTCGGAACACGGAATAGGAAAATCAATCCGAGGATAAAGAACACCGCGATAGATAGTACAGAAAAGCGCATATCACCAAAGATCATTTCTGTTAATCCGAAGAATAATGTTCCCATTACAATTCCAATCTTCTCAGTTGCATCATAGAACGAGAAGTAACTCGCGTGATCTTCCGTTTCCGGCAAGAATTTAGAGTATGTTGAGCGCGCCATAGCCTGAACACCCCCCATCACCAATCCAACTCCACATGCTAAAATGTAGAACTCAACAGGAGTATGAATGAAATATGCAAAAGCACAAACACCAATCCAAATGAACAAGGAAATCATTAATGTTTTGATGTTTCCAATTTTACTCGACAGTTTGGACATAATTAAAGCTCCCACTGCACCCAAAATTTGAATCAAAAGAATTGCAATGATCAATCCGCTGGTATCGCGTTTCCCATCAACCGTTGGCCAATTGATCTTTTTCTCAGCAAAATATGTCGCCATCAACATTACGGTTTGAACTCCTGTATTGAAGAACAAAAACGACGTCAGGTATTTTTTTAGTC
>CAMLET010000477.1 GCA_946479125.1 uncultured Flavobacteriales bacterium | reverse complement strand
TTTTGGATCGTGCGCAAGACAATCTGATCCCTTAGATATTTTCGACACGATAATGACGCATCACCCAACTCATTTTTTGTTTTTGGGGGATAACATTTATGCTGACACACGAGATACAGCTGAAATGCGACTGAGGTATTCCATTCTGAATGATCACACTTCTTATCAGCATTTAAAAGACAGCGTTCAAATTTGGGCAACCTGGGACGATCATGATTTTGGTGAAAACGATGCCGGAAGCAGTTATCCGATGAAGAAAGAATCGACAGAGCTTTTCTATGATTTTTTTCAGGAACCATTGAGTTCAGAACGCAGAACACACGAGGGAATTTACACTTCGTATATGATTCAGGATACAGGCTTGGTGATTCAGGTCATTATGCTTGACACTCGTTATTTTCGGGATGAATTGCTTCCGTACGACGATAGGATGAAAAAAGACACATGCTACAATTACGGTTTAAGTTACTGTCCAAATAATACCAAACAAAGCACGTTGCTTGGAAACGAGCAATGGCTTTGGCTGGAAAAAGAATTGGAAAAACCAGCTGATGTTCGTTTAGTTTGCAGCAGTATTCAATTTGCTCACAGTTACAATGGTTATGAATCGTGGAACAACTTCCCCAGAGAGAAAAAACGCTTTTTGAAATTGTTGCGAAAAACCGAGGCAAACGGTGTAATGATTCTATCCGGAGATGTGCATTATGCTGAAATCTCAACCTTAAAAATAAAAGGCGGTTATACTTTATTCGATTTTACATCAAGTGGTTTGAGTTCAAAATGGCATAGAGCAACACCAAACACCAATCGAATTCAAGGTCCAGTAATGGAAAACAACTTTGGTCTACTTTCATTTTCTACAGGAAAAAAAGGAATTCACGTTTGGTTCGAACTATTTACGGTCAATAACGAAAAAGCCATGGCAAAGGATTTTGAACTGTATTATTTGAAATTTTAATTCGTAGAAAACAAAGCTAAAGTCAAATCCAAGCTGTAATTTTGCCAAGCATAAAATTTTCGTCAAAAATGAACGATCAAAAAATGAAATTCGGAACCAAAGCTATTCACGCTGGTGTTCAACCCGATCCAACAACTGGTGCAATTATGACACCTATTTTCCAAACTTCAACTTACGTGCAAGAAGCACCAGGAGTGAATAAAGGATTTGGATATGCGCGTGGAAAAAACCCAACGCGTGAAGCACTTCAGGCAAATCTTGCGGCTTTGGAAAACGGTAAACACTGTGTTTGTTTCAGTAGTGGTGTTGCCGCAACGGATGCTGTTTTGAAATTGCTTAGTCCGGGTGATGAAGTAATTACAGGTGACGACTTATACGGTGGTACTTACCGTTTGTTCGTGAAGCTTTACGAAAAGTTCGGAATTAAATTCCATTTCGTGGATTTGACGAATGCAGAAAACGTTAAGAATTACATCAACGATAAAACGCGATTGATTTGGGCAGAAACGCCAACCAATCCAACAATGCAGATCATCGATATTAAAGCAGTTTCAAAAATTGCAAAAGACAATAACTTATTGATGGTTGCTGATAATACGTTTGCTTCGCCTTATTTGCAAAATCCATTGGATTTAGGAGCTGATATCGTGATGCATTCGGTGACAAAATATTTAGGAGGACACTCCGATGTAGTTATGGGTGCTTTGATTACCAACAGCGACGAATTACACGAACAATTGTATTTTATCTTGAACAGCTCAGGAGCAAATCCTGGCCCTATGGATTGTTTCCTTGTTCTTCGTGGGATCAAGACACTTCATTTGAGAATGCAAAGACATTGTGAGAATGGAAGAAAAATCGCTCATTTCCTAAAAGATCATCCGGCTATTGAAAAAGTATACTGGCCAGGTTTTGAGACACATCCGAATCATGACATAGCGAAAAGTCAGATGCGCGATTTTGGTGGAATGATCTCAATCGTTTTGAAAAACACAGCGATTGAAAATACTTTCAAAGTAGCATCATCATTTAAAGTATTCTCTTTGGCAGAATCTTTAGGAGGTGTTGAATCTTTAATTAATCATCCGGCAACAATGACTCACGCATCTATTCCTAAAGCGGATAGAGAAAAATCAGGAGTTGTAGATAATCTGCTTCGTTTGAGTGTTGGTGTGGAAGATGTAGAAGATTTGATTGCAGATTTGGAGCAAGCTCTATCGTAGAATATAATGTCGGGGCGATCCGCCCAAGGCGGACGCCCTTACCCATTTTATATGATAATCATCACAGGAACATCACAAGGAATTGGAAAATCTTTGGCAGAAATCTATCTGTCGAAGAACGAAAACGTGATTGGAATTGGTAGAAACCAAACTATTCAGCATTCGAACTACGTTCATTTGAAATGCGATCTGTCCAATCCCGAAGAAGTTGAAAAACTTCAAATTCCGTTAACGGATGATCCTATAACCTTTGTGCATAATGCTGGTGTATTAGGTGAGATTGGGCGGTTTTCGGAGTTAACTAACAGTTCTCATATCGAGATCATGCAAGTCAATTTCAACGCCGGAGTAACACTTTTTCATAAGATAATTCAGCAGGGAAATCAGCAACCGTTTACTTGTGTTTTTATAAGTTCGGGTGCCGGAAAACGTCCAATTGCTTCCTGGGCAGGTTATTGCGCTTCAAAAGCAGCGGTTGATTTATTTCTACAAACCGTTCAGGAAGAAGAAAATGAAAAAGAGAATTCCAATATTCAGGTTTATGCTTTTTCACCTGGAGTTGTAGATACCGGAATGCAGGAAAAAATTCGTCAATCTTCATTAAATCAGTTTTCTTCTGTAGACCGATTTATTAATCTACACAAAAACAACGAGTTAAAAGACGCTTCTGAAGTAGCAGAAAAGATTTTTCAATTGATTGATCTTCGTCCAACAACCAAAGTTTTATGGTCCATTTCCGATTTTGATTAAATCCACTTAATCAAAAAAAACAACCGTTAAATACATTTAGTTTACATTTCAATTAAGTTTTCGTAAATTTCCGACGCTTTTGCCAT
>CAMLET010000476.1 GCA_946479125.1 uncultured Flavobacteriales bacterium | reverse complement strand
ATTTAGTAGCTACAGAATCGGTAGAGATTTTTCATACAGGACAAAAACCGATCATTCTGCCTATGAACATTCCTTCATCTCCTTTACAATGGTTAGAAGCAATTGAAGAGTTCTTTGAAGGATTTATGGAAGTTAGCAAAGAACTTACCAAGACGGAAGTGAGGTTTTTCACCACACGAATTTGGCAATTGATGACTTCTTGCGATGATCGCTATTTGAACGAATACGAACAAATTGGTTGGTGGGAATATTTGCGTGCTGATGATTTTAGTGATGATTACCGTTCGCTTTTGGTAGAAGGATTGACACGTTCATTGGTCGCAGCGAAAGCACAAACAGCTTCAACAAGAACAGTTGGAAGTATTTTTCTGCAATTGATCTATGGAATGCTGAGTAGAAAAGGTACTGCTGTGGATCGTGTTTTGAACGGACCAACGACAATGGTTTGGCTTCGACCCTGGTTACAGTATTTAGAATCGAAAGGAGCAGTTTATCATCATGGGCAAGAAGCTATTGAAATTTTGATGAACGGTGATTTAGTTGATGGTGTAAGCTTTAGAACTGTTGACGGTTCGCAAGTAGTTCAGAAAGTTACTGGCGATTATTATTTACTTGCTGTTCCGGTTGAAGTTGCCGCGACGTTGATGAATTCTAATGTGCTGAAAGCCGACTCCTCTTTACAAAATGTGGTGACATTGGCGCCAAATGTGGAATGGATGAATGGAATTCAATTCTATCTAAATCAGCAGTTCGATATGCACAAAGGCCACACGATTTACGCGAACTCGGCTTGGGCTTTAACTTCTATTTCGCAGATCCAATTCTGGAAAGGATATGATATTAAAAGTAAATACGACGGGACAGTTCGCGGAATTCTTTCTGTTGATATTTCCGATTGGGAAACACCAGGAAATTTTAATGGAAAAGCGGCTCGAGACTGCACGTTGGAAGAAGTAAAAGCGGAAGTGTGGGCACAATTGAAACAAGAAATCAATGTTGGTCCGGTTCCGGTTCTCACAGACGATATGAAGCGCTTTGAGTATCTGGATTCTGATATTCATTACAGTCCAACAGGGACAGTAGACATTACCGATCAACATTATTTATTAGCTAATCGTGAGCCGTTATTGGTGAATCAAGTGAATACCTGGACTCTTCGTTCCAACTCGTATACCGGAATTCCGAATTTATTTCTGGCTTCTGATTACGTAAAAACATATACGGATCTGGCAACAATGGAGGGTGCAAATGAAGCAGCGAGAAGAGCGGTAAATAACATTCTTGAAGTATCAGGAAGTTCAGCAAATAAATGTGCATTGTGGCCATTTGAAACCCCTTTAGTACTTGATGTCCTGAAAGAGATTGATCAAAGTAACTACAAGAAAGGTCTGGCTTGGCAAAATCCTATCGACATATGATAAAAGGCAAGAAACATCCGATATTACTGCTTGAGACTGGATTTAATAAAACAAAGCTCCTGGCTAACTTCATCAAGTTGACAACGGTATTTTCACTGTTCTACGTTGGTGTAAGCTGGATGATTGGTTTCCAACCGGGAATCATTGTTATGAGTTGTAATACCTTGTTGTTTCTGTTGAATTTGGTGTTGTATACAACCGAGAAAGTCAATTTCCGCGTTTCCGCCAATCTCTATATTGCGAACTGCATGTTTGTGGCAATCATGCTCTGCAGTTTTTTCTCAGGCGGAATCTTTTCTCCGGTTTTGCCCTGGTTCATTCTTATTCCTACGATTTCATTGCTTCTCCTGGGAATTTGTCAGAATACAATACTCTGGTTGGTCTTAACCATTGTAGTGGTATTGACTTACGGCATGTTGGGTGAACTTGGTTTCAAGTATCCGAATGAATACAATCATGCTGTTTGGGATAAGATATTCACTACAACCTGTGTTTTTGGGTTGGTGCTTATTGTTTATTTGGTGACACACATTTTTGAGTCGATTAAACAGAAAGCGCTTTGGAAACTCGCTGAGAAAAATAAAGAAATTACGGATAGCATTCACTATGCACGAAGAATTCAGCAAGCACTTTTGGCTCCGGCAGATTTTGTTGATCGTCACTTGCCGCAGAATTTCGTGATCTATAAACCAAAGGATATTGTTTCCGGAGATTTTTACTGGGCACGTGAACACGATGACAAGTTTTACCTGGCAGTTTGTGATTGTACCGGACACGGTGTTCCAGGGGCTTTTATGAGTTTGTTGATCACAAGCTTTTTGAATGAAGCCATTACGGAGAAAAACATTGTTGAGCCAAACGGTATTCTTGATTTTGTTCGAAATAGAGTAATTGAAAACACTGCGAAAAACGTTTCACAAGATGGAATGGATGGAGTAGTGATGTGTTTGAATAAAGAAACTGGAAAACTGACATATGCTTCAGCGAATGGACATGCGTTATTGGTTCATGACGGTGAATTAACCAAGCTTCCGAAAGATAAAATGCCTGTTGGTTTAGCTACGAAAATGCCCGGATTTACATCTCACGAAATCACTTTGCAAAAAGGAGATATGATGTATTTTTATACCGATGGTTATCCTGATTTGTTTGGTGGTCCAAGAGGGAAGAAGTTCACTACAAGACAGCTGAATAAACGCCTACAATCAATTTGCCATTTGTCAATTGAATCTCAGAAGTTGGATCTGGAGAATTTGTACACGAGCTGGAAAGGCGATTTGGAACAGATAGATGATATTTGTGTGGTTGGTTTCAGGTTTTGAAATTAATCGTATTTTTCCATAGTTCATTTAAAACGAATATCTTATGAGTGAAGATACAATTGTCTGGGTTTCGATTGGTGGTTTACTTGTTTTGGTTGTTTTGATCATTGTTGTGGCTAACTGGTTAACAGCTCGAAACAATCAGAAACGTGCTGATAGAATGATGCGCGATATGAAAAACGGAACTTACGATCCCAATAAAAAATACATGGGAAATCAAGGAGGTTGGGAGAAAGGTGATGACTTGTATAGTTGGGATGAATACAACAGAGATTGACTTTTTCAATGGC
>CAMLET010000475.1 GCA_946479125.1 uncultured Flavobacteriales bacterium | reverse complement strand
TGTTTCTATCGGAACAATCTTTTCTATTTACAAACGCCTTTCTGCAAAAGGAACCAAGGCAACAATGGAAGACATGCTGCAACCGGGAACGGAACAAATTGCTGCCGGATATGTACTTTACGGTTCGTCGACCATGTTGGTTTATACAACTGGACATGGTGTAAACGGATTTACATTGGATCCTTCTATCGGAGAATTCTGTTTATCGCACCCGAACATGAAAATGCCGGAAACAGGACGAATCTATGCGATGAACGAAGGAAATATTCACGAGTGCGAGCAAGGCGTAAAAGATTACGTTCGTTTTTGTCAGGAAGTTCAGGCAGATGGCAAACCATATTCAGGAAGATACATTGGTTCTTTGGTAGCTGATTTCCATAGAAGTTTGATCAAAGGTGGAATTTATATTTATCCGCGTACCAATCAAAGTCCGAAAGGGAAACTGCGTTTGTTGTACGAATGTAATCCTTTGGCATTTATTGCTGAACAAGCTGGCGGATTGGCAACGGATGGAACAGAGAATATTTTAGAAACGATTCCAACTGAATTGCACCAACGTTGTGGATTTTTTGTTGGATCGAAGCAAATGATGGAAAAAGCCATATCTTGTTTGCAAGAAGCTCGAAAGAAAGAGTTGAGCAACTAATATAAATACTACTACTTCCCAAACCTGCTTATTTATGGAAACGAATCACGACATAGATATAAAAGCCTTAATCAAAGACGGATTATCTGAAAAAAGTATTGTTCGTCGTTTAGTACAACATGGTGTTTCCGAGCAGGAAGCGACCGAACAGTACTACCTGGCAAGTGACGCTCTTCAGGATGAATATACGATCCGTTACAGATTGCTTTGGGTTGGACTTTTGGCGCTTACATTGGTTCTGGCATTTGTGATCTTACCGCTGAATTTATCGGGAAACAATCCAATTACATTCGCCATCTTATTCAGTGTTTTGATTGCCGTTGGGTTAATCCAAACCATTGAAGTTTTCGACTCATTCGGCTCGTTTTGGTCAACGTTTACTCAGTCCGATCATCACAGAAAACCGAAAATTCCAATTATCATTATTCCTTTCATTCCGATCATTTTTGCCTTTGGATTGGGATTCTTTTACAAGTGGGAGGTGAAGCACGAATTAGAAACAAAAGGAATTGATACGCTGGCAACAATCTCGGAAGTGGAGCGACTAACTCCTGTAAACGATAGCAATGAAGTTTCCGGACCGGTTTCGCACCGGGTACTGATCACATTTACTCCAAAAGGAAAAGGTGAAGAAGAGGAAATAGAACATTACTGCTTTGTTTCCGACATTCAGTTTGAGAACGCACACATTGGAAATTCAGTTCCGGTGCGCTACTCAGTAAGATATCCAGAGTTTTTTACTGTAGATCTAAAGTCATTGGATGAGTCAGCTCCAGCGAGAACAATTGAGTTGATCCAGGATGACGGGAAGATGGAGTAGGTTTATTTTAACTTTTCAAGAAGAACTTCCGCCAATTCGTTAGTAGGGATCTTATCAATAGGGTGCTGCCATTCGTCCATTTCTCCGAAACTTGAATTGGGAAGTGCATTTACAGCCCACATGGTTTCTTCTGCATTTACCATTACGTCTTTACTTCCGCGCAGACACAAAACAGGAATCGAAACTTTCGCCAACACTTCTTCGGTTACGGGTGGATGATTTCCCATTTCCAACATCATTTCACCTGTTTTTACCATCAATGATTTCCATTCTGGCTCTCCGTGAAGTGAAGCCAAATACAAACCAAAAGCTGGAATTTTTTCCTGAATTTTTTCCGGATTCAACATCCTGGCTTCTTGTGCTGCTGATTCAGGTGTCCAGTTGAATTTGGTTCCAAGTGTAATGATGCGTTCAAATGTTTCGGAATGTTCGGCTTCCAATTTCAAGGCAACATAGCCACCCATTGAGTAACCAAAAACCAATGGTTTCTCCCAGCCCAGTGCTTTCAATGTTGCGTTGGTTTGACTGGCAAAATGATCGATGGAAAATTCACCAGAGTATTCGCTCAGGGTTCCGTGACCATCAAATTCCAAACAATAAACATCAAAATTCGGTTTTAGCAAATCAACGATTGAAGTGAATTGCTTCTTTGCGCCAAGTGCTCCATGGAGGATCAGTAATTGTGGTTTCATATTGCTGTTATTGTTCTTGTAAATGTGCAAGAATTCCTTCTAAATGGTCAAGTGGAATGAAGAATCCTGAAGAACCTTCGTTAATGCGAATTCCAAAAACCCCATTCTTCAACAGCTGTTGAAACATTGGGATAGATTCGTTCATGGGTAAATGCATAATGAAGGCAGATTCATTTTCCCATTGAAACCCTTTTGTGTTCATACAAAAATCAAAAGCAATTGCGATATCTGTAAAAGCGAAAATACAGGGTTGGTTTTTGATATTTCCAATGAATGGTCCCGATTTATCCCAATCTTCACGAGGTGGAGCAACGAAGTACAAGTTCTCTAAATTGAAAAATCGTCGAAATAATGCGTTGTAAGCTTCATCCGTCTGTTCTTCACTTGCTCTTGTAACTAAATCTTTGAATGGATTAAGCGTGCGGGCACCCATTTTGCTTTTGTCGATAAGAATGTCTTTCAGTTCCACGTTATTGGTTTTGTATTGCGAATTTAAGAAATAAAAAACCCACTAAGGCATCTCGACTCAGCTCGATGATCTTAGTGGGTTTTTATAACCAATAGGTGGGCTTTAATGCTTAACCACTCTTCTTGTGGTAATTCCTAATTCTGTTTTAAGCGTAAACAGGTAAACTCCTGTTGCTAATGATTGAAGGTCGATAGATTCTCCACTAATTAACTCTTCGGTAAAGATCAGTTTCCCTTGAGCATCACGAACTTCACAAACCGCATTATCACTCGTAAACTCGATAGTTACATTTCCTGAAGTTGGGTTCGGATACATTTTCACGAAATCGGCTGCTACTTCATCCAATCCAACTACTTCTAAGTAAACTGTATCTGAATTTGCATTACATCCGTTAGCATCTGTGATTTGTACGTAG
>CAMLET010000474.1 GCA_946479125.1 uncultured Flavobacteriales bacterium | reverse complement strand
TTCATGCAAGCTGTATTGATCAACCCAATGACGGCTATAGCTGGCCTTTTCTGTTTTGGGTGAATATTGGCATCATTTGTTTTAGTTTATTCGGTGGATTTGGGCTTTTTAAACTGCTCCAGCTGTATAATGTTTCACCCGCGATCTCTTATTTACTGGTTTCTGCAGCCTTGTTCGGAACAAATATTTGTTACTACACAACGGTTGAAATCCCATTTTCACACGTGTTTTCATTTGCAATAAACACCTGGGTCTTGGTTTTTGCTAAGCGGTGGTCGGTTACCGGAAAGTCTAAGCATTTTTATTGGATGTGTATCGCCTTTGGATTGGCATTTTCCATTCGTCCAACCAACATATTTATTCTTTTTGCAATTCCATTCTTCTTTCAATCAACGAAAAGTTTCTTGATGGTGCTGAAGGAATTGGTCTTCCAGAAACGAAAACAATTGATCATCGGTTTGTGTAGTATTATTGTTTTTGTGGCATTCATTTGTTGGAATGTTTACCTGCAAACGGGCGAATGGAAACTTTCTACCTACACCACAGAATCATTTACCAACTGGAAACATCCTTATTTGATCGAAGTGCTGTTTAGCTATAAAAAAGGACTTTTTGTTTACACACCTATTCTCATTTTGCTATTACCTGCACTGGCCTTATGTTTCTTCAAGGAGCGTAGATTGTTTTGGGGAGCAGCTTTAATTTTCGGTATTCTGACTTACAGTACCGGAGCTTGGTATATGTGGTGGTTTGGAGGCGGGCTTGGAGCCAGATCCTATATCGATGTAATGGCTGTTTTCTTTTTGGCCATCGGCGTGTTTTTACAGATCTCTGCCAAGTGGTTGAAACCAATTTTAGTATGTTCTGTAGTTGCCAGCATATGGTTTTATCAAATCTTTGATTATCAGATGCGCTACAACATTCTGCATTATGACACCATCTCAAAAGAAAATTTCTGGCGGGCGTTTTTACAAACCGATCATCGCTTCATGTGGTTTATGATCTTAGAATTTGATGATACCCCTGAGTCCAAAACGAATTTAAAATCCAGATATTATCTTTTTGATAGACAGCAAAATCAAGTAAAAAGCAAAGTGCTTGAGTTGAGCAAAGATGATAAGAACGACGATCCAAAATTGACTCTTAAAGCAAACCAGCTAAGTGTTGACAATGCACGTATTGGATTGGAGTTTCATACAGATATTCGTGTTTATGATCACTTTACCAATCCTGTTTTGTACTTGTCAGCCTATAGAAAAGGGAAAATGGTGGAAGAAAAATCAATTCAATTTGGCAGCCGAATTCCAAAGCAAGATGATTTTGCAAACGTTCAACTTTTTCTGAATCTAAAGAGTAAATGGAGTTCCGTTGATTCTGTTAGCGTTAAGTTCGATCAGGCACTTGGAAATGTTGGTGTTAGAAATCAGTATGTACAATTTTATAAGTATTAAGCCATTAAATTACTTTTAGTGAATTAACTTTACCGTCAAAACAACAATCATGATCCAGCGTATTCAAACTGTATATTTCTCAATTGCTTTAATTCTAATTGTTCTTCCGCTGTTCGGAATGCCACTGTACAATGTGAAATTGGAAGAACTTGGAGACATGAAAGCGGTAATTGGAGCGTTTTCGTTTACCATATTTGGAGGTGTTCAGTCAACTTTACTTTGGGTTTACGTTGTAATTCCTGCAATTGCTGTGTTGTTGACCATTTTCTTGTTCAAAGACAGAAAGAAGCAGGCAACAATGGCGAAACTGAGCGCTGTACTTGTTTTATTTGCAGGTGGATGGATCTTTTATACAGGATTGGAGTTTTTAAAAGGTTCTGATTCTCCTCAAAATCATGGAGTGGTTCCACAAGTTGCTTACTACTGTTTTGTAGCTTCTGTTGTGTTTATTTTACTTGGATTGAGAGGTGTGAATAAAGACAAAAAACTAATTGATTCATTGAATCGTTTACGCTAGTTTTTTATAACGCGAACCGTTTCTTTAAAATTTCTTGCAGTGATAACAACAAGATAAGTTCCAACAGGAAGCTCGCTTAGGTCTATCTCTTTTCTGAAAATTTCTTCATCAATTTTACCAGAATAAACGTCTTGATAATGTTTCCCATTTAAGTCGTAAACATCTATTTTGTAACGGGCCTTTTCAAGGTTTCTATACTCGATAGTTGTCATTCCCGAAGTTGGATTTGGAAATGCCAAAACTGAGAATTCATCCGTAATCAATGAAGTTTCTACAGTTGCAGAATCAGAAATAGGATGCATTGTTATCGAATCTGTTCCTTGAACAACTGGATTGGACACTGGAAATGTCAACTCCGAATTGAACCAAGGTTGAAAGTTCATGGGTAATTCAATAACTCCACCCGACGACCAATTATTAATACTATTGCAGAAAGGCAAATAATCAAAATCCCAATTCCAGAGCACTGGAAGATTAAATTGAAGATACAATGGTTCTTTACTCAAACCTTTCCCTGCATCGCTAAGATCAATTCCTTTTTCAAATGCAGAAACAATTTCTGTAGTAGCTTTCTGAAATTGAACGATATCCGTTTCCTGCTGCTTATCCTGACAACTGAAAAGCCCCAAACCGAATACAACAAGTAAAGTCATTGCAAAGGCACTTTGAAACGATTTTTTTGAGCGAAATGTCCAGACCTCAAATTCAGCATTGATGGCTTCCATTTGTCCGGGAGCAAATCTTCCACAAATTTCCTTTCCCATATTTTGGTGCAGGATAGATTTGATCTCAGGAATGCTCTTGTTGTAGAAAGCGTAAGTGTCTGTTGAACATTTCTCACAAAAAGCACCGCGTTCCGTAACCGTCATCTTTGAGAAGTCTTCGTTACATGGATTTGGGATGTTTAATTTCTGCATGGTATTGTTCAACTATAAGCCAAACGTCAAAATTGACTATTTCGTTGCCTTAGATCTTACTGACGCGAACCGTTTCCTTGTATTTTCTGGAAACAATTGTCACCAAATACATTCCGGTTGGTAGATCCGTCATATCGTATTCCTGACGGAAAATTCCACGCT
>CAMLET010000473.1 GCA_946479125.1 uncultured Flavobacteriales bacterium | reverse complement strand
ATTTCAGTGGTGGATTAATCTACGATGAGTTTCAGAATCACGGATTCTCAAAGGCTTTTCATGAAGACCGTTTTTCAGAGATCATTGGAGTAGGGAAGTACAGTAGTATCGCGAAGATTGCTCCTAAAGCTTCGGCTCACACGTTCGACGGAATTGCCATTCCTGCTGGAGTTCGCCTGGTGATTTACCAGAACGCAAATTTTATGGGAGATACCTTGTTGGATATAACAGGTCCTGCAATCGTGAACAACAAACTTTGGACATTTGAACTGACTTACAGAAACGCCAATACGAAGGAATTTATTCCTGAAATTCAAGCCTTGTATCCGCAGGCTGTGCGCATTTGGAGTGCGACCAATATGCATGAATGGAATAAAGGGTCGATGGAAATCATGTTAATCAATCAATAATGGTTTAGGGGCGAGTCGCGACTCGCCCCTACAAACCAAACCCATTCGTTCTTTCTATCAAAAATCAACCACCTTCCTGGCTTTCAGGCGCATCTTCCACTGATGGTGGCAATGTACTTGCCTTTTGAAATTCTTCCACCTGTTTCACAAACTCAGAAACCTTCAGATCGGTGTAAACACCATAAGCATCTACAAGCGTTCCTTTTTCGCCACTATTGGTTTCTATTGCATACAAGATCGCGTTGTCCGATGGGTCAGATTCCCCTTCGAATCGATAAAAGTTAACGATCTTCACATCATTGGGTTCAAAGACATCATGTGTATCTAACGATTCAATTCCAATTTTGTGCGCTTTAAACTGCACGGTAAAACCATCTTTTGACAGTTTTCGTGTACACGAGGACAACGTTTTCATGGAGTCAGAATCACTTCCTTCTCCTTTATTCGGACCATCGTCGTTGATATTCATATCTTCTCTTTTCATGATTGAAATGCTCAAAATTGTTCAAAGGAGTTCCAAAGTTCAAAAGAGATTGAACCTTTTTTGAACTATTTGATCTGTTTGATCAATTGGAACTTGCTACTCTTATAAAGATAGATTTATACCTTTTTTAGTCAGTTACACAAAAAATCGAATTGTTTCAAATCCTTTGGGTTTTATTGTTTTCGAAAAAAAACGCGTTTACATTTAGTAATATGGAAATGAACATAAATATTGTCCAGTTTGTTGGGATTTGGTTGATGGTTACGGGTTTGATCATCAACACCATCGTTTTCATTTTTTCATACTTCAAAGTCATTTCAAGACTAAAAAAGAACGAAGATGATACCGAGGGCGAAGAGAAAGAAGAAGAAAAGAAGAAGAGTTTCCCCATCATACGCATGGTTTTTCATTTCAGGAGAATCATCAAAGATGCCATGAGCGAAGAGAAACGCGAGAATTTCGAATTGATCGTTGCCTTTTTGAAATGGATTCTGTTTGTAGCAGTTGGTTTGATTGCAGTTGGTTTGGTGATGTTCTTTATCGGATTTTTCTTTTAGGTATCCCGCTGAGGAACGCAGAAGGGCGCAGAGGAATTGTGGAGGAGTGTCATTCTTCGATACAATTCCGTTTCCCAACACAATCACAAAGTCTGGCCTTGGTAACGCACACGTCAAACTGAGTGATGTTGTCTGGAAGACCAACATCGTATCTAGGAGAATTGTGGAGGAGTGTCATTCTTCGATACAATTCTGTTTCCCAACGGAATCACTCAGTCTGACATTGAAACCGCACACGTCAAACTGAGTGATGTTGTCTGGAAGACCAACATCGTATCGAAGTTGGCGTGGGCTCAGTTTTCATAAAACATTACCTTTGAAGCATGGAACCAATCATTACAAGTAATCCTTACACGCAAACCGTAAACCAATTTTTCAAACTCTATTGGGAAGAATCGTTTCGTAAATATTGGTTTCTATTTACATTGCTGACAGCAGCATTTTTCTGGCAAAGTGTTTACACCTCCATGCGCGACGGAATACAATACGGATTCATCAACCTCGGTATTTTTGTTTTGGTGATCCTTTTCATTCGTTACCGCTTCATTTCTACGCTAAGAAGAAATCCTGCATTTGAAAGTCCACGGGTACTTACAGTTTACACTAACAGATTGGAGGTCGAAGACACATCAGGCGCAAAAGGAGTTTTCCATTTCACGGATATCGCTTCCGTTAAAGCCCTGAAGAATGACTACCGTATCCGTCTTCACAGCAAACAGATCTTCTGGATTCCTATGGATTGCTTTAAAAGCGAGGCAGATTTAGATGAATTTGAAGAAATTCTAAGAGGGGAGTAGTTTATTAATCTCCCGCAGACGGGCGGAGAGGAACGCAGAGGAAATATATCCCACGGAGGGGCACGGAAGACCACAGATGAAACAGATGAATTTGAATAATCAAAAACTATCGTTAAACATGCTTTTAAATATCCCTTATCACACAAAACCAAAATAATAGTTAATTTGGTGCGATATAATTACTATTCATGACACTAGAAGAAATTGTCAGAAGTATCAGTAAATGGGATTCTTATCGCACTGAAGCTACTTATGAGGAATTGATCTCACTTTTTCAAAAAGGAAACGGTTTTAAGGTTACTATTCCAGCTAATATTATTGTTGGTAAAGAAGGACAATGCTTTCACGGCTATTTGGGGATGACGGATGATCAAAACCTGGTTTACCACATTATTCATTCCTCTAAAGATACCAAGGAACAATACCACTCGAAGGACGGTTTACTACCTTTTATTTCTACGTGCACTTTATCTGTAAATGCTTTCCCTGTGAAAGTTTCTAACGACCAGATTCCTTACGAAAGAGCACTTGCTTACGTTGAAAATTGGGACAGCTCCCGAAATACATGGATCGAATCTCAAAAATCAACCCGTGAAGGACTTTACACTGCTTTTGAAATTCCTGAAGATGATTTCATCCTTGAAGAGGAACAAACAGCTTTTTTCGGTTTGAAGATTCTGGACAAAGCGTCAACCTCTTTTTCTCCGGAACTTGTTTTTGTGAGGGAGTACGATGAACGCCAAACGGTGGTAGAATGTTTTGACCTTGTTCGTCCTGTTCCACCTTTCTCGGTGGGAATTATG
>CAMLET010000472.1 GCA_946479125.1 uncultured Flavobacteriales bacterium | reverse complement strand
TAAGTCACCTCAATGGGGATATGTATCTCCCCAACAAGCAAATCATACTTCATCGTGACACGAGGAATAGGGCATTCAAAGCTCCCTAATCCCATTTGGATGCAGAAATGTCGAAATTTTGGGAAGTAATGAAAATTGAAAATAACTGATTTGTTCGAGTTGAAGATTGATGTTTTTCTTCGAATGAGTATAACCAGGATTAAAGGCGAATCGTAAGTTTGGTTTTCCAGGTAAATGCCAACTAGATTGAGCAATCAAGGGTTGATTTCCAAAATAGAGAAAGAAGAGTAGAAGAATCAATCCTGGTCTCATGTGCAAGGAGGTTAGTGTGTAAAGTTATTTGGCTCAGCAACGACATTCCCGGTATTGTACTTCGTGAGTCTTATACTGGTTATTCGCCCTAGATATTCAGGATAGTCGCTGTTCACTAATGCCTGCACATATCTTCCATAAATTTCAATGTCCTTTTTATCAAGAAGTTCATAAATAATTGTTTTCGACGAATATACATTACCAAGAACTCCAAGACGCTGAACATCATTGTTACTATTGAAAATACTCACCACCTGAGCGGAAGCTACTCCAAAAGAGGTGACTTCGGTGACTACTTCTGAAGTAAAAAGATACTGGATGAACTTTGCTTTGTAAGGATTATATTCTGAATAGCGTGGACGTGTTAGCACAGCTGTAAATGAGGATTCGTCAATTACAGAACCTCTCACTTCAAAATCATAAACCGATTTCTTGCCCAGCATGATCTCAAGAATTTCACGTTCGTCAAGAAAAATATTGACACTTGCATCATGATTGAGTTGAAACAAAGGGAAAACATTGTCTGTTTGCAACATTCTCATTTCCTTATGATGAATAAACGAGTAAGAAGTGGGAAGTTGCAGGTACTGCCAATAACTGATCATTGGTAAATGAATACTCATCTGTCTGAATGAAATTTGACTTTTCATTGGTACGCAGAAATTGAATTGGTTGTTTCTACAGAATGAAAAGGTGCAAATTGTAATGAAAAGAAAGAGTAGGCGATGTTTCATGCACGCAATAACGGATTTTTCTTTCAAAAATTGCCAACCGAAAGCTTATTCGTTTCTTTGCATCAGTTTAGCAGGGGAATGAAGTGAGAATCTTCAACTGTCGCGCAACTGTGATTCCGTTTTTTCGGATAGTCAGATTACCTGCAATTGATTTACTAATGCTTTCGCGAATTGAAGCAGTTAGAGATGGGGTGCTGATCCGCTTTGGGCAGACTAAGTATCAATTCTTCTCCTTCCGTTCGCCAAAACAATTTTATTTATGACAACAGAAGAGAGAATTGAAAAGGCTGAGACACGTATATTTAAAGCCGTTTTCCCAAACACAACCAATCATTACGACACGCTTTTTGGAGGTGCAGCTATGGAGATGATGGATGAGGTGGCATTTATTGCCGCAACACGTTTTTCACGTCAGCGCATGGTAACTGTTAGCAGTGATCGAATTGATTTTAAGAAACCGATTCCTGCAGGTACAATTGTAGAATTGGTTGGTAAAGTGGCTTATTTGGGCAAGACGAGTTTGAAAGTGAAGGTTGATATTTATGTGGAACAGATGTATTCTGAAGAGCGTGAAAAGGCTGTAAGTGGTGAGTTTACTTTTGTAGCGATCGATGAGCAGAAGAAGCCTGTAAAGATTGTGTAGACAGGCCCTTTATTGGTTTTCTGATTTCTTTAAACTCGAACACAATTTTATGTTTTTATGAAATTGTGTTTTTGAAAATTGATATTCTGAAAACCGTTTTTTACCAAATATTCATCTGTAACCAAATACACAACTTTCTTTTGTAGTTTTGACGCCGATTTACCTTGAAAGGTCAATTGTAAATTAATCATCTTAATGAAGATAACTTTCTACAAAAAACGCTGGTTTAAAATTCCTTATACTATCGTCCTATACGGTTTTGCAGCTTATGGATTTATTCTTTGCGCAGCTTATTTTGCCGTCTATTTTAACTGGACAAACGAATCTGGTTCCGTTGATGCAAACAACCGTTATTTCGAAGAAATGCACAACAAGTATAACCAGGATTTTAAGGTTGACAGTGCTTCTGTGGTGAAACACAAGTTCGAAGTCATGAACCGTATCATGCTTCTGAATAACTATTTTCCGCAAAATGCCAATTACATTCTCAACGTTTACAACGAAAACAAAGATGAACGTTTGGCGCTTCGTATGTTGGATGCTGTTGATCTTCGTTTGAAGAAGAACAGAAAGTACATGCGTGATGTGGCGGAAATGAATTCCAATATTAAGAGTTCAGGAAAACAAAAAGGAGTAAGTGTTTTCGAATGGATGAATATTGCTGAATGGAAAGATTTCAAATTGGCAGTTGCAAAGGATAAACCTTATATCGATTCGGTAGCAATGATTACTGGTGTGGAACCGCGTTTAATTGTTGCGTGTTTGGTTGGTGAACAGATTCGCTTGTTCAATTCTTCGCGAGAATCATACAAACGTTATATGGGTCCGTTAAAAGTGCTTGCGCTTGAAAACCGACTTTCATACGGAGTAACAGGAATCAAGAACAACACAGCTATCAAT
Organism: uncultured Flavobacteriales bacterium; assembly: GCA_946479125.1. Next base: position 463 of record CAMLET010000472.1, on the reverse strand, counting down.
ATTGAGAATTACGCGAAAGACCCAAAAAGTCCATTTTATCCTGGAAAGGCATTTGAACACCTTCTGGATTTTGATAGTACGGTAACTTTCCGCGACAAAGGAAATGACACTCTTGACCTTCGTTTACAGCGATTGGTTCAGTTCAAAAATCATTATTATTCCTACTTATATGCGGCAATGTTCTTGCGAGAAATCAATGCACAATGGGAAAAAGCCGGATATTCCATAGCCGATCGACCTGAAATTTTGGCTTCACTTTTCAATCTTGGATTCCAGCGTTCTAAACCAAAAGCGCATCCTGCAGTTGGAGGCTCTGTCTACAAAATTCACGATACGGAATATACGTTTGGATCGGTAGCCTACGAATTTTTCTATAGCGGTGAACTCGCGGACGTATTCCCATATAAGAAGAAAAGCTTTGACTACGAACCAATTGTTCCTCAAGTCATAAAGGAAAAAGAAG
>CAMLET010000471.1 GCA_946479125.1 uncultured Flavobacteriales bacterium | reverse complement strand
CTTTTGTGTTGTTTAAAAAATTGGATAGCTGACTAACAGTTTCGCAAGGCTTTTGATTTATTCCCGTAATTACATCTCCAGCTACAATTCCTGCATTTTTGATCTTGCCTGGCTCAAGCGATTTCACTTTCACTCCATAGGAAATTCCAAGTTCTTTACGTTCTTTATCAGTAAGTTCTTCGAAAACTGCTCCTAAGGCACTGGTTTTGTTAACTTCTTCCTTTGACTTTAAAGCGGTTTCACCATCTGCTGATCTCAAGAGCACTTCTTTCAATACTTCGTCGCCGTCGTCGGTTTTTAACGTTAATGTCACTTTGTCTCCAGGTCTGCGTTTACCAATTTCTTCCTGCAATTCGGCAACGGAGTTCACTTCCTTCGATCCAATTTTCAAAATCACCCAATCTTTTTTAATGCCAGCTTTTTCAGCTCCACCATTTTCAGTTACACCATTAATGAAAACACCTTTGATGCTGTTGAGTTTCTTTGTTTCCTTCAATTCCTGATTGATCTCAGCCAATTGAACTCCCAGGTAAGCTCGTTGAACGATTCCATAATCTATAATGTCACGCATTACTTTGTCGACTAAGTTCACCGGAACAGCAAAGCTGTAACCTGAATAAGAACCTGTTTGAGAAGCGATTGCAGTATTAATTCCGATCAATTCTCCTCGAATATTTACCAAAGCACCTCCGCTGTTTCCAGGATTCACTGCAGCATCTGTTTGAATAAATGATTCAATTGGAACAACTGCATTACTTGTTCTATCTGATAATAAATTGATGTTTCTGGCTTTCGCACTGATAATTCCAGCTGTAACAGTTGACGTTAAATTGAATGGATTTCCAACCGCAAGAACCCATTCACCAACTCTTACGTTGTCGCTGTTACCCAATGGAATTGGTTTCAATCCTTCGGCTTCAATTTTCAAGACGGCAATATCAGTTGAAGGATCAGTTCCAACAACAGTCGCACTGTACTTTGAATTATCATTGAGTATAACTTCGATTTCAGACGCATCTTGAATAACATGATTGTTTGTTACTATATAACCCTGGCTGGAGACAATAACTCCAGACCCAGAACCACTTCCGTATTGTTTGTATTCCCGGTTTCCAGTTCCCGGACCATAGAAAAATTCGTAAAAAGGATCGCGTTGAATTTGAGTGCGAACCACTTTGGTTGTAACGTGTACTACCGAATTGATACTGTTTTCTGAAGCCAGAACAAATGCATCGGCATCGGTTGTTGGCATTCCATTATAGGAAACGTTGTGTGCATACTTGTTTCCATCAATCACTTCTTCAGATAAAGGTCCGCGGTTTGTAACCGACATAACGTAACCAAAAGCGAAGGGAATCATTCCGCCAACGATTCCCAATCCTAAAAATTTCAAAGACTTATTCATTTTTGTAAATTGTTTTGTGGGCAAATTGTTGTCACAATAATAAGACTTATCCATTATTGATTGTTACATTTGTGCAGTTAAATTTTGTTAAGCTAAAATGGCTGTAACTCAGTGATAACAACGACTTCAGAATGTTAAGTTTTTCTAAATATCAGGGAACAGGGAATGATTTTATCATGATTGATAATCGTTCTGGCGTTTACGATTCTCTAACAATTCAACAAATTCAACATTTATGTGATCGAAAGTTCGGAATTGGGGCAGATGGTTTGATTAAATTGAATAGTCATTCTGAATGCGATTTTGAAGTAGATTACTACAATGCGGATGGATCGAAGAGTTTCTGTGGAAATGGTGCTCGCTGTTCTGTTCAATTTGCTTCAGATTTGGGAATAGACGTTTCGCATACAACGTTTTTGGCGATCGACGGCATTCATCAGGCATGGAAGAAAGGTGACTTGATTGAATTGGAAATGTTGGATGTAAATAAGGTGGAGATGGATGGCGAGGCTTTCGTTATAAACACAGGTTCACCACATTTCATCAATTTCGTTACTCATATCGATACGTTCGATGTTGTTGAATATGGAAAAAAGATTAGATACAACGAAACGTATAAAAAGGAAGGAATCAATGTGAATGTGATTCAACCCATTGATGAGCATTCGTTTGAAATAAAGACTTACGAGCGTGGAGTGGAAGACGAGACTTTGTCCTGCGGGACTGGAGTAACGGCTTCTGCCTTGGCATATGCAATTGCTAAGGATTTTGAAGGCAAACAATTGATTGCTGTGAAAACACAAGGTGGAGAATGTAAAGTGAGTTTTGAAAGAGATGGAGAAACATTTACATCAGTTCGTTTGATAGGTCCTGCAAAATTCATTTATAAAGGAGAAGTGAATGAGTACCTTTAAATTCGATAGCATAATACAAGAATTTCCAAGGTTTGATAAAAACGAACTTTTTATCTGGGTTTGGAATGCAGATAAGATTCCTCCTCATTTGGGGTTATCGTATGGAAAGAACTATCACTCGCTGACCTATAAAGGTGTCGACCATTTTCCTACGGGAACAATGATTCGTAAGATCAAGCGTTCTGAAATTCCAATGTTGTTTATTCAGGTGAAAAAAGTTGTTTCTCAGGATTTGGAAAAATTGTTTCTATCCTTTGAAAGAGCAAAACCGGGATTAACTACGTGTTTGTCGCCTATTAAACAAGCTTTAGATTTATCTGATAATGAGAAGCAGCTTTCGGTTGTTTTGGAAGTTCTTCAGAGCCAACATCAATTGCAAACTGTTTTTGGTGCATTTTTACCAGAGAATTACACAAGTCTGCCTGTTTATAGTTGGCAAGATATCGTTTCAAGAATTGAAGTGCTGAATGCTGAAAAGTAAATCCATATTCCTACGCTCGGTTGAAAAAGACGATGCCACTAAATTGATGATTTGGGAGAATAATACTGAACATTGGAAAGTGACTGGAACTGAGATTCCATTTTCCTTACAAGCAATTCTTGATTTTATTGATCAGGCCCAGCATTTTCGTCAACACGGGCAGGCACGTTTCATGATTTGCCTTAACAATACGAAAGAAGCTGTTGGCTGCGTTGATCTGTATAATGCAGATTTCAAGCACAAACGAGCGGCTGTTGG
>CAMLET010000470.1 GCA_946479125.1 uncultured Flavobacteriales bacterium | reverse complement strand
TAGTTTATTTGACAATTGGTGGTCAAACTGTAAAGCATCTTTACGGAGCGGTTAATAATATGACTGCTGCGGGAATTGCTGAAGGAATAGGTTATGTTGGTCCAACATGCGCAGTTGGTGTTGAAGGAAACGAAAGTATGGTGTGTTATTACCGTTTGGGAGACTCTGTATGTTTCCAAAGTGGTTTTGATCCTTCAGACTTCCCGGAACCACAATATATGAGTCTTGGAAATGATGAATTGAGTAATTCGGAAATGAACGTTTATCCAAATCCGGCAGGTGAACAATTGGTTATTGATGCAACGAGCAATATCAAATGGTTGTGTTATGATTCAGCTGGAAAATTAATGTCATACGGTCTTGCTGATAAGCAAACAATAGTTGATGTGTCTAAATTCACAGCTGGAATTTATTTTCTTCACATATTGAATGAGGAAGGAATCAATACCGTTCAAAAAATTGTCGTCGAATAAATCTTAATTTATCAACTCAACTTTAACCGGATAGAATTCTATTTTCTTTCCGGTTTTTTCATAATGTCTAGTGTTCTCTGGCGATAAGTCAAAATCCTTTTCTACCGGATAACAAACGAATCCATAAGAGAATTCATTTACGGCTGGACTTGCATTGTATTTGAATGTTGTTTTTACAGTTTCATTGGGTGCAATTTTCGCAATTCGAGGAAGTGTTTGGTTGCACTGGATGTCAATAGCATCATTAAGTATTCCTTTGTCATAGATAGGGAATCCGAGCCAGTTATCACAAGTGTAAGTAAAGAGATAAAGAGTGTCTTTTCTTAGATTCTTTAATTGAACATCAACAAAAATGAGATCAGCGTGATCAGAATCTTTTCTCGCCTGAAAATCGAATTGAGTGTTTTCAATAGTTTGTTTATGATTGACTGATTTTGCGTCACTGGAACAACCAAAAAGGAGTAAGACGGGTAGAAGGTAGTAGAGGTTTTTCATAAATCAATTGATTTTGACAGTTGCTGGTTTGAATTTAATGATCTTCTGATTTTTTAGGTATTTCTGCAAATTTAAAACAGTGACTTCATTCTTTTTTACAGGATAACATCGTAATCCAAAACAAATGGATGTGAATTGTATTGTTTTCATTGGTGAATCATCGTGCAATGAATAGCTGAACGAATTGATTCTTGTTTCTGAAGGAGCAATTTGTGCAATAATTGGAACTGTATCGAGGCATTGTCTTGCATCCTTAGGACTATCAAGATTATCAGTTTTTAAATCAGGTAATCCAATCCAATCATTACAAGAGGAAATGTAAAAACACATTGTGCCCTTACTCAAGTTTTTCAATTCTACATCAACTCTAATTTCAGTATTCCATTTATCCGTGTAGTGTGCCTCAAACCTAAACTGAAGATTGTCGATGGTTTGAATATGCTGTGTTGGTATCGAATCACCAGAACAACCAAAAATGAGTAGAATAGGCAGAAGATAAAGTAGATTTTTCATGATTAGATTTAGCTGTTTAAAAGGTCATCGAGCGCCTGTCTGCCCAACAGGCAGGGAGTCGAGATGGCTTTTGGCCTTTTTCAATTCACTAAGCAGATCCAACCCTTCCTTGATCCAATGATTGTGATTACGGCGTTCTGCTCTTGTCATTTTAGAAGATTCTGTATTCACTTCTTCCAATAATGAAATTGCTTCGTTTTGTCTGTTGTTACGAACCAGGAAAGAAGCATAACTGAACTTACCTTCAAAATCAGAATAGCGGCTTTGGAAAACGGACAATTCCTGTTCAGCTGAATCTATCTTTCCGGTTTGTTCCAAAGCATAGGCATATAAAATGCGTTCACGGGATTTGTGGAAAATCTTCTGATTGGAAAGCTGAGGCGCTATCTCACAAATTTTAGGGTAATCCTGCTTCGTTGAATAAACACCAATCAAGTGCATATTCAGTTGCGGATCGTTCACAAAAATCCCTTGCTTGCCTTCCTCCAAAAGTTGAATGGCTTCATCTGTTCGTCCACCATCAGCGTAGGCTTTTGCAAGAGCTAGTCTGTTTTCAAAACTTGGAGAGAATTCAAATGCTTGTTCCAGATCCTTTATTCTCCCTGTCGGACGTACAACAGTATCAATAACGCTGGTAACTGTTCCAACGTCGCGTTTTGTAATGACTTCTGTAAATAAATAAATCAAACAGCCAATAGCGGGTAAGAATACGATCAGCCAAATCCATTGCTGCGTATTTCCTTTTCGAACACAATGAAAAACGCAAATAGCTTGTAGAATTAATACCAGATAGTAATATTGATAGAAATAACCTAAGAGGTGCATTTGAGATTGATTTGATTTAAAAATTAAGTGACCATCGGGCTCTGATTCCAATGGGCGAAATTCCTTCGTATAAATGTGTTAATCGCCAAACAACGTCAACACGACCAACTTTGAAAATGTTCTCGATACCAACAGAAGCTTCCAGATAAGGTGTTTGTCCAAATCTACGAACGAAATCAGGAATCAACATGGCACTTGTATGGCGTTCAGATAAACTTCCGTAGGCCATTCTACCCGTTGTCACTAATCTCCACTTTAATTTTTTCACTAATGGAATTCGATCGAAGAACAATCCTTGCCAATGCTGCTCAACGAATGCGCCCACATATTTATCGGAAATAAATTCGAAGTAAGCCATTCTGTTGAATGAGTTGGTGTATAACCAGTAACTCTGACTTCCTTCATGAACTTTCAAAAATGGATATGCCGCAATTCCGTTAATATATCCTCCGGAAACACCATAACGCAAACGACCAAGAACACCAATGTTTCTGTAATGTTCCATACTGAATTCGATTTTCTGGTAATCGTAATCGCTGCCAAAAACACCTTTCACTCCAAAGATTCCCTGAACACTGAACACAGGATGAGGTGAAGGCAAAGCAGTTCGGTCGAAAGCTCCTGAAAGGAACTCTTCATCTTTACAGTAACGTAAACGCACAGTAGCTTCAGCAGTTTGAATACGTTTGATGTTTTCAATTGCACCTTCATTGTTGTAGCGCTCGTAACTCGCCAATCCAAGAGCAGTGTAT
>CAMLET010000469.1 GCA_946479125.1 uncultured Flavobacteriales bacterium | reverse complement strand
CTAGAACCCAAAGCGAAACTATGAACAATTATCTACTTCAGATTCTAAAGGAAACTAAAACCATCATTATTCCCGGCATTGGAGCATTAACCGTAACAAACGAAACTACGGGTGAAATCATGTTTATGTCATTTTTAAAACATGATGATGGTAACCTGGCGAAATACATTGCTGAGAAAGAAGGAATGGATTTAAACGATGCAAAGAATTTAGTTGCAAAGTATGTTCGCGAAATTCAGGCAGAAGTAGATAAAGGTGATAAATATTCTATGTATCAGTTTGGTGTATTCAGTAAAGTTGATGGTGAAATCGTTTTTGATCAGTGGGAAGCAAATGCTCCTGCCGATGCAACTCCTGAACCTAAAACAATTGAAGAGAATGTTGTTCCTGTAGTTGAAATTCCTGAAGTTAAAACTGAGCCTGAGCCAGAAGTAATTGAAGAAGCATCTCCAGTCATAGAGGAAAAAGCTCCTGAGCCAGTAATAGAAGAACCAATCGTTGACGAGATTGTTCCTGTTGTAGAAATTCCGGTAGACACTTCATCTGAAACAGCAGCTGAAGAAGAAAAAGTAGTTGTTGCACCTATTATTGAGCCGGTAAACGAAAAAATACCAACTCCAAAAGCAGAAGAAGTTGTTTCTGAAAAGATAGAAGAACCAAAAAAGGAAGACACAAAAACTCCGGAGCCAGTTGTAGCGGAAGAAAAGTCAACAATTGAGATTCCTCCTATCGTTGTTGTTGAGACACCTTTGGAACCAGTTGTTCCAGCTAAAAAAGCAGATACTTCGACAAGCTCAGTAACAACTCCAAAAACAAAATCGCCAAAAGAGCAATTGAAAGCCGCTGACCAAAAGAAAGCGACAGAAAAGAAGAAGAAAAAAATAGGGGTTTTCGCTTATATCCTTTGGGGAATTGTGATTTTGATATTGGGTGGTGGAACTTATGTAGCAATTCAGTACGATACATTGAAGAAGGATTTCCCTATTCTTGCAGAATTGACAGGTGAAGATCTAAATGAGGATAAAAAAGATTCGTTGGTTTCTCTTGGAGAGTCTGATCCTGTTGCAAATCCTGACAGCATGCCAGAAGTGGAAACTGTTCCGGGAAGTGAACTTGAAACTACTGAACCAGAACCTATGGTTGATGATTCAAAAACAACAACTAAAGTCGAAACTGAAAAACCTAAGAAAGTTGAACCAGTTAAGAAACCTGAGGTTAAACCAGTTACGAAGCCTAAGCCAGTGGTAAAACCTACACCAAAACCGGTTGTAAAACCAACTCCAAAGCCTGTTGTGAAGCCAACTCCTAAACCGGTAGTTACAACACCAACAGTTACTACAACTTACAAACCGCGTCCAAAACCAGCAACGTTCCCTACTCCGAATTTGAGTAATCCGTACCACATTATTGCAGGATCATTCAGTTCTAAGACAAACGCGCAACATTTCGCTACAAAATTGAAAGGAATGGGAATGAGTAACCTAAGTATTGGTGAAGCTGGTGGATTGTATAAAGTGAGTATTAACGGTTATACAACTGAAGAAGCTGCAAAATCCGCTGCTGCTGGTGTACAAAATGTTGCACCTGGAGCTTGGGTGTTTGAATGGAAATAAGAGAAAGCGTAGCTTTCAATAGTAATAAGCGTTAACCCATTTTAAAAATAATATTAAGTCCTGTCAGTTATCGTCAGGACTTTTTTATTGAAATGAATGTACAGGAGATTCAATCTCGATCGTTGCTCTGTAATAGAAAATTATTTATAACACCTTTTATCACAAGAATTCGTAGAATCCAAATACACAGAGTGATTGAACTAAAAACTGGAAGTAGATAAATTACTTTTTGGATTCTACCATATTCACAAGAAACATCTATTTGCCAACTAATAGTTGTGATGAAGCAAGTCAACATAAGAAAACCAATAATTGTAGATTGAACAGTCGAATATTTAATCGTTAAAACTCCCGCTATTCCAATGATTAGTTGAAAGATGGAGAGCAGATGCAAGAATCGGTCAAAACCTTCCTGATAACTTAATAAAAACCCAAAATTCAGAAGTAATAAGGAATATCCAAGAACACCAGCAAAGAAAAACTGCAGCATGTAAATTAACCAAATGAGACGGCGATTTAATTTCATCACAAATAAGCCTCACAAGTCTTGCGTTTCTTCATTTTCATTGGATCATATCCCCCATTTCCACTTCTGATCTTGTCTTTACACTTCGGATGATAGAAGAATGGAATTTTCAGATGAAAATAAATATCACCACCGTAAACATCGCCTCTTTTATTGAAGATAGAAAGCAATTTATCCGTTCCCAGAGTCAAATATGCCAGACGAATACTCAGTCCTAGTTGTGGATAACGGTATTCATGCAAACTCAATGGAAGTGAAACATCAAACCATTTGCTTTCATAACGCACACCTACCATCAATGAGTTTGCTCTACGCATTCCAAACTTTTCTTTTGAAACCGGAATTCCCTGTGTTAGCATTCCACTGAAATACACTTTACTTGCCCAGTAATTGTAATCACCCTGAAGAATAACTGCAGTTGGCAAGTGAATTCTGTCTGTTTTCTTCACTCGTCCTTCATCAATTGATCCTTCCTGATTTTGGAAGATTGTTGTTGGATTGTCTTCATCTACTTCTGTTTGAGAATAACCATACCAATCGTAAGAAGTAAAGTCGTAACCCGCAAACTCCGTTTTTTCTTCATCAAACTTAACCGATCCTATATCAATAATTGAAGCAGCAAGCATGTATTTGTATGGTAGTGACTGACAACCCATTCTTTTTGAATTCGGGTAATAACTACTGCAATCGCGTAACATCTTTTGATATGTGAATCCAATATCTAAACCAAGTCCTCCTTTCGTGTACAACTCCGGATCACCTGTATACATTGCATCTGCACTTAATCTTGCAATTTGCATAAGCGTATCGTCCTGAACATTGAAATCGAATTCATATCCATTTAAACTTGCTCCGGCAATTGAAAGAAACTTCTTTACTGAAATCCCTCCCATCATCATGTCTCGATGTTTCTTGTAGAACGTAT
>CAMLET010000468.1 GCA_946479125.1 uncultured Flavobacteriales bacterium | reverse complement strand
TCACCTTCAATTCCAAAGTTCCACAGATAAGCTGTTCCATCCGTAGATAGATTCGTGAAATTGACAGTTGGATTACTGATCAAAATCTCTAATGGATAATACTGAAAATTAGCTATTGGTGTTGGTGCCACAAAAACATCTTGCTGAAGTGAAGCCGAACATCCGCTATTCGTAGTTGCTGTTAACGTTGCAATAAACGATCCTGAACTGTTGTATTCATAAGATGGATTCTCTTCTGTTGAAGTTCCTCCATCACCAAAATCCCAACTCCATTGTGCAATCACATCTGGCGCAGAAACTGTTGTTCCCTGCGAAGAAAATAAGGTTTGTTTCCCTTCACAAACAGCATCAGAACTGAGTTGAACAATTGGTTTTTCATTCAGCACTAAAACCAACTCATCTTCACCGGTACAACCTCCAACTGTTGCGTCAACATGATATGTTCCTGCTTCCAGGTTTCCATTCGGATTTTGACTATTCGAAGCATATCCATTTGGTCCTGTCCAGGAAAAACTTGAAGTTCCAGTCGTACTTACTGTTGCGCTCAACTGAACAACTTCTCCCTCACATAGATTTCCTGAAGTCGTAGTATTTACCGCCAAAGCTGCTGGTTCCGTTATCGTTGCTGTAAGCTCATTGCTGCATCCGGTTGCGGTATTCACTGTAATGGTATAGGTATCCGGAGACAATCCAGAGAATATATTCGATGATTGAAAAGCTCCGCCGTCAAGTGAAAATTCAAGGTTTGGTTCTGTAGAGTTCAATTCAATTTGTCCATCGCTGAATCCGTTACATGAAACAGGAGTTACATCTGCTGTTACCTGCGGACCTGAACTCACTCCTACTGTATAAGAAACGGTTTGCGCTACCCCGCAATCGGATGTGTAATCAATAGAATAAGTTCCGGGATTGTTGATGGTAATACTTTGAGTGGTTTCTCCTGTTGACCAAAGATTTCCTGTTGTCAAAGAAGACGTAAGCGTCACCGTTTCATTCGGACACATGGAAGTTGGTCCGGAAATAGTTGGTGGAGCTGATCCGTTTACAATCTGCACTTGAATTTGCTGTGTAGGACTTTGATTCCCGCAAGCATCTGCAATGGCGAGTACCACATTATAAGTTCCTACAGGAGTAGTACTCCAATCAACATTGATAGAACCGAACCCGTTAATGGTTGTAAACGAAGCTGTTGGTGGAAGACCAGACCAAACATAATTTGTTCCGGGATTATTGGGTACCTGATACCATGCTGCGCCAGTATAGCCGACACAAAGTGAAGTAGGTCCCATAATTGGTTCAGGTTGAGTTAAAGGAACATTGTACTGTGGAACCGTTAATTTCACATTGTCTAAAAACAACAATTCATCCGCGCGATTGGTTGTCACGTAAACCGTAAACGTAAACTCACTTACACACGCTGGAACTGTATACGTAAACACATGTGTATGAATATCGAATTGTGCGTTTTGGTCACCACTAGCAATAGTAATTGGGGCCTGAGCAACACCATCATGTGAAGGAATAAAAATTAAATCCTCGCTTGCATCCCAACCTGTTCCAACACAAGCAGGAAAGCGATTCCCCCAATTAAAAGTCAAGGTTGCAGGAAACTGATTGGAAGGAGTTAAACTAATACCTGCAAAATTAAACGTTCTCGCAACGGATGGTCCATTCCCCGAACCGCTGGCAAAACAGTTTCCGCCACCAGTATCACCACCACAAACCAATGATTTTGTTCCCGTTACTTTATTCGGAGCATATGTTGCTTCTGTTAACGCAAGACCGCTGGCACTCGCACCACTGTAACCCCAAGTATCTGATGGTTCTCCTCCCTGAAAAGCAAGTGTGATTTGTGCATGAGTTTGGGAACCAACAACAATTGCAGCCACTAAGAGCATTAATTTACAGAACCAACTTCCAGAAAATGAACTAGAATTCATACACATTCTTCCGTTTAACGATGCAAAGGTATGGCTTATTACCCGAACGAAACGCTAATAAAAATGAAGGAATTGTTAATTCGGGTGGTATATCGATTTAGTGTGAAAACAATTTAAAATCCTGTTGGAATTCAAACATACGCTTCGCTTTCTGGACGCAAATTATTTTCCCGCAAATGCGCAAATAAAAATGGCGCTTACCAGTCGCCATAAATTGATAATTAAATATTTTTCAGTATCTTAAGTATATGAACGACTATTTACTTAAAGAAGAATGTTACAACATTATAGGGTGTTGCATGGAGGTACACAAGGAACTTGGCTCAGGGTTTTCTGAAAATGTTTACAAAGATGCGCTTGAGTGGGAATTGGAAAGAAATGGAATTCCATTTAAACGTGAGGTAAAATTTAAAGTAAGGTATAAAGGCAAAATTCTTCCCCACTTTTATTATGCTGATTTTGTCATTTATGACTGTTTGATTCTTGAAGCAAAAGCGGTATCCGAACTTATTGGCGCGCATTACGAACAAACCATTAACTATTTATCTGTCTCCGATTTAGAAGTCGGATTACTGGTAAACTTTAGACAACCGAAATTGCAATATAAAAGAGTGATTAAAACCAAAGAAGAGCGTCGACTGGTAAGCGACGCCTATCGAGAGTAATTGTCATTTGCGCATTTGCGGGAATTCGTCACTGCATGCTTTTCTTAAACCACTTAGCGTAACCTTTATCCTTAGAAACCTTCTTCACATCCTTCGGATCGGGATACATAAACACAGACCCACAAGTGCGTTTTTCATCATACAGATCATAATAAACTATATCAAAAAAAGGTGTTGCCATGTTTGAAACGGTATTGAAACCCCAGGTGTAGTTCATGGAAAAATCATTGTAATCGCCATTTGTTTCGCTGGCTTTCACTTTTGATGCAGTGCCTTCATTTCTACTTTGAACAACCTCACAGATATAGTCCACAGTTACCAGAATAGAATAGTAATCGCTATTCCAGGTGCACGTAGTTATCTCAGCCGATGTCACTTTCATCAGATGAGCTGTTGGCAAAGTTTTATCTTCAGAAGAACCACAGCAATCGCAGTAATCAAAGATGTAAGGATTCTCTTTCAATTCTG
>CAMLET010000467.1 GCA_946479125.1 uncultured Flavobacteriales bacterium | reverse complement strand
TTGTGCGCTAACGGATGATGTAACCATTTACATTGAAGACAATTTAATAATTCCAGGTTCCTTTTCACCAAACGGCGATGGAGCGAATGATACATGGTATATGCCGGGAATAGAATATTATCCGAATGCTCAGTTGTTGGTTTTTTCCAGATGGGGACAAATAGTTGCGGATATTACGGGCTATAGTCACGATAGATCCTGGGACGGAACACACAATGGAAAAGCACTTCCTGACGGCGTTTATTTTTACGAGTTAAATCTTCATAACGGTTCTAGTGAGGAGAAGATTAAAGGAAATGTAACAGTAATTCGATGAAGACTCTTGCAAAGACCTTATTTGTTCTTTTTCTTGGAATGCTCAACCATGCACATGCACAGCAATTGGGCCACATGAGCACATGGTCTTCACATCAATTTGCAATAAACCCTGCGCATACAGGAATCAAAACATGTTTAGAAGCTCAAAGCACTATTCGTGGACAATGGATTGGATTTGACGGAGCACCATATACAGGTTGGGTTTCGGTTTCATCTCCCTTAAAAGCAAAACGAAAACAATTCCTAAGTGCACGTCACGGTTTAGGTGGATTAATGTATGCAGACAAAATTGGCCCATTCCAGCAATTCAGTTTTTTATTGAATTATGCAGGACATTTCAACTTCACACAAACCTCTCGTTTATCACTTGGACTAGCTTTTGGAGCCACACAGCTTTCCTTCGATAAGGAGATCGCAAGTCCATTGAATCCTGATCCTGCAATTAACGGTTCTGCCACGCAATTAAGTCCGGATGCGCGTTTTGGAGCTTGGTTCAATACTGAGAACTACTATTTTGGATTGGCACTTTACAACTTAATTCCCAGTAAATGGGACAAAATTGGGGCGAATGCTTCCAGTTCTTTCCATGGAATGTTCAATGCAGGAACTCGTATCAGTATCGATCAAAATCACGCCATTCTCCCGGCTTTATATTTAGGTTTCACACCAGGTTCAACTATCGACCTGCAAGTGCAAGCGGTTGCTGATTTCGGTGGTCGATTCAACATTGGATTAGGGCTTCGAAATACAGATGCTATAATTGCTATGCTTGGTTATCGCTTTGAAGAAAAATGGCGTTTGGCATATTCCTACGATTTCGTTTTAAGCACACTTAGACAGGGAACTTTTCACTCACACGAGTTAACTTTGGCTTTTAGTCCGTGTACCAGAAAAGTGATCAGCACAAAAGGTGGAAGTAAATGTCCACTGTTTGAATAGCTGTACTTCGACAAGCTCAGTACAGGACGGACTCGCTCTATTTGTGAGTCGAAAAACATTTTAAGACGGAGGGTACCAGTATTAAAACTTCACTGTTTATAAGTACTCCAACACCGCTTCCTATTTCCTTTCATTTCTTTCGAAATTTGTTGAACTAAAATCAATTCAATGAAATTCGCAATCCTTTTAACAACCGGAGTATTGATTGCTTCATGCGTTCCAGCTAAAAAATACAACGAACTAGTTGCACGCGAAAAGACCACATCTGAAGAACTCGCTAAATACAAGCAAAGTTCATTGGATTTTGAAGCAAAACTTCAGGATTTGACGATAAAAAGTGACGCAATGCGAATAGAAGTTGCGCAACTGAAAAAAGATACTACACAGCTTGGTACAGATTTACGTTTCATGCAGGCACAATACGATTTGGTAGTGGCTGAAAACGAAGCAAACGAGCGTAAAATTGAACAAATGCGCTTGACAGGCGCAAAAGAAACTGCAGGATATCAAGCCGACATTGAAGCGAAAAATCAGGAATTGGCTAGACGTGAACAAGCATTGAAGAACCTGGAAACGGAACTTGGAAATAAAAGCAAACTTCTTGAAGAAAGAGAACTTCGTGTAAATGAACTGGAGGAAATGATCAAGCGTAAAGACGATGCGATGAAGAGTTTAAAAACACGTGTTGCAAGTGCTTTGAAAGGATTTGAGAATAAAGGTTTGACCATTGTTGAAAAGAACGGCAAGATCTACGTGAGTCTGGAAGCAAAATTGTTATTTCCATCGGGAAGTACAGCAGTTGAAAGTGAAGGAAAAAAAGCACTTGTTGAACTAGCGAAAGTATTGGAAACCGAAAAAGATCTGGAAATCATTGTTGAAGGTCATACCGACACAGACAAGCTGACAAGTTTGACACATCCGAAATCGAACTGGGAATTGAGCGTTCTTCGCGCAACATCCGTTGTAGAGATCATGACGGCAAACAGCAAAATGAATCCGGCACAGTTAATGGCAGCAGGGCGTAGCGAATACCATCCGGTTGATCCGAAAGACAAAGCAAAGAACAGAAGAATTGAAATTATCATCTCGCCAAACTTAAACGAATTGTTCAATATTATCAATCAATAACAAATCGTGATAAAATATCACAATCTGTTGCTTTTTAAAACCAACCTTCGTAACTTTTGAAATATATAATCAATGAGTTATGAAAAGTTTAAGTCCATCGATTAAATACGGTCTCTACAGTTTTGCAGGTATCGTAGCCTTTTTCTTATTAATGAAGTTAATAGGATTAGAACATTTAATCTGGCTTCGAGCCTTCAACATACTGATTGTGTTGTATTTCAGTAATCGCCTGGCGCGTTTGAATTTTACCGATGATACAGAAGACAATTATGTATCATCTTTCCTCTCGCTTCTTGTGGCTAACGGAATTACTATGGTTGCGTCTGTAGTGTCATTTACACTCTACGTAAAATTCATAGATCCGACGTTTCTTAGCCATGTGAAAGGAGGAGTTCTATTCGCCCGAGGGTTTACATTAGACCATGCTATTGTTTCCATTATGATGGAAGGTGGTGCAGGAGCGTTAATCGTCTCCTTTGTTTTAATGCAGTACTGGAAGAACATGAAGCCGAAAGTTAAGGTTGATGCCAGCAAAATTTAAAAGCAACGACTCCGATTATTCGGGGTCGTTTTTTACTTAACTTAGAACTAAAAAGGTATGTCGACATTAGTAATGGGAGCAACAGCCAAGCCACAGCGTTACGCGGGAATGGCAATTAATTCTCTGGTGAAACATAATCAGAAGGTAA
>CAMLET010000466.1 GCA_946479125.1 uncultured Flavobacteriales bacterium | reverse complement strand
AGAAAAGTAACTTCTCTCAGCTCTTTTGGACTTACCAAGCCAGTTTGAAATGAAATCACGCCCTCAAAATCGAGATTCGTTCCTTCTTCGAATGGCATTAAGGTGTCGCCGATGAATTTATCTGCATTGATCATTTCGATGTTCTGCAAATTCGTTTTTGCTTTTCCTTCTTCGCGTTTTACCAACCCGGCCAGAGTGTCGCGGAGACTTGAAGAACAACTGAAAATAAAATAACCATCAGCAATGGCTTCAATGGTTTCAAAAACAGGAGGAAAGAGCAATTGACCTTTCTCGTCGATAACTGTAGAGAAATCGTTGATTCGTGTACTGGCAAATCCATAATGGAAAGCGCCCACTTCCTGAAACTTTTCCGGAATCACGAACTTTCCGTGTTTGTCAATGAATCCGAACAATCCGTTTTTCTTGGCGCCAGCTTTTCCTTCACTGAACGGATGGGCGAAAGAGAAATTGAAAGGAATGATCACTTTTCCGTTTTCGTTCAGATAACCATACAGATTTCCTTGTTTTACCGGGAAAAGATCATCACCGTAAAAACCAATGTCCTCGTATTGAAAAGGAATTCGAATTCTTCCTAAGGTATCCACCAATCCGTATTTCGAATCGCTGTTCTGACAAGCGATTAACATTCCGTTTCCGCTTGAGTAGATGTTTCTATAATTACAAGGTAAAATCGTTTTCAGTTTCTTGTTTAGGAATCCGCTAGAGTAGGAGCGTTCAAAGCCGGTATTCTTGTTCGGCTTTACAACAATAATTCCTTCGTCAACTTCTGTAATGTTCACATATTGTGGAGTCACAACAATTACACTATCACTGTTTTTGATGCCTAAATACCCCGTATTACTCTTGAAAACTGCGAAATTTCCATTCAATATGTGTTTAGGACCGTCTTCATTGTCGAATTGAGCAATGGAAAGTAACGGAAGAAAAAGAGTAAGATATAAGCTTAAAAACCGCATGTCAGATATCCCGAATTTCTCCTTTCTCTGACAGTAAAACCGCAATGTTGCGTGTATTTGGAAAATGTGCGAACACAATCACCATAATTACAGTAATAGGAACACTCAGGAACATTCCTGTCAATCCCCAGATAGAACCCCAAAATACCAAGGCAATTACAGTAGCAAGTGGGCTTACATTCAATGAATTCCCCATGATCTTGGGTTCAAGGAAATTGCTGACCAAAACCTGCATTGCGTATACTCCTGTAAATACTCCGAAAGCGTAGTAATAATCACCTGTTACAACGAAATAGAACAATGCTGGGAGCAACGAACTGATAATAGTTCCCAGAGTAGGAATGTAGTAAAGCAAAAACGCGATTACTCCCCAGAATATGGGTGATTGAACGCCCATGAGATAAAGTATGAGGGTAGATCCACCTGCGGCAATTAAACCAAGAAGAGATTTCAATCCCATGTAATTGGAAAGTGAATGTTCTATTTTGTCAAGAATGAGTTTAGAACGCTCGTGATGTGTGTATTTTGGAAGTAGAATGGACATTTTATTCTTGAAAGAAGATTCTTCTAGAAGAATGAAGATGACATAAAGCAGAATCAGGAAAATGTTACTCACCATTGCGGTCAACGAGTTGACAAAATTGCTGAGATAGCCACCCAAAGTGCTTTTCAGATCGGCATTGTTTTTTAAATCGTCAATGGTTACCGGAGCAATTACCCGAATTTGGTTGATGAGTTTTTTGTAATGAACACTATCGCTTGGAATAGACGATTCGAGCTCCTTGATGTTGATCTCGATTAGCTTTCCAAAAGAGATAAGAACCAAAATTAAAAATGCGGAAGAAAGCAAGGTTTTTGTCCAAAGCGGAACATGGTTCTTCATAAATGCGAAAACATCCAATGTTTGTCGAAGTTTACGCATGACAAGCCACACCAGAACGGCAAAAATAAAGGGCAACAATAATTCCTTCCCGAGTATCAAAATGAACACGGTTGAAATCACAACAATAAATCCTGCAGCTGTTTTTACCATCCTGAAAAATTCCTGAATGCAAACTTAAGACTTTGCGAGGGTTTCAGTAAGGTTTTTTCGTTAAACTTTATTCAATTTTGAATATCAGTTTCGAATTGTAGAATATCTGCAATTCTCTTTGCACTCTTCTTTCTTTGCGGTGAATATTAAACGCAAAGAAAGAAGAGCGCAAAGTGGTGATTCGTATTAACGGTTTTCACTTCAATAACTCAAAAACCCCAGCTGCGCCTTGTCCGGTTCCCACGCACATAGTTACAACGCCATATTTTTGGTTTCGTCTTCTTAATTCGCTTAGCAATTGAACTGTCAATTTTGCTCCTGTGCAACCCAATGGATGTCCAAGAGCGATTGCGCCGCCGTTTACGTTTACGATATCCGGATTAATTCCAGTCTCACGAATTACAGCCAGCGATTGCGATGCAAATGCTTCGTTTAATTCGAAAAGATTGATATCGTTTTGTGTTAAACCAGCTTGTTTGATTGCTTTTGGAATGGCATCAACGGGTCCAATTCCCATGATTCTTGGTTCAACTCCAACAACTGCGTAACTGTGTAAGATGGCAATTGGTTCTAGGTTCAGTTCTTTCACCATTTTCTCCGACATCACCATCACGAATGCTGCTCCGTCAGAAGTCTGGGAAGAGTTTCCGGCTGTTACGCTTCCTTTTGCATCGAATACCGGTCGCAATTTTGCCAATCCTTCCAGGTTAGATGGTCGTGGACCTTCATCTGTCTTCACAGTAAACGTATTTACCTGACGTTTTTCAGCTTCATCCAGAAAAATATGTTCTACTTCAATGGGAACAATCTCATCATCGAATTTTCCTTCTTTAATGGCTGCAATCGCTTTGTTATGTGAATTCAATGCAAAAGCATCCTGGTCTTCACGGCTTACGTTGAATTGATTTGCAACTGCTTCGGCTGTTAATCCCATTCCCCAGTACCATGTTGGATTTTCCTTTCCTACTTTTGGATTCGGAACAATTCTCCAGCCGCCCATTGCCATTACCGACATCGATTCAACACCACCTGCAATGATACAATCGGCCATTCCAGCTTCAATTTTTGCT
>CAMLET010000465.1 GCA_946479125.1 uncultured Flavobacteriales bacterium | reverse complement strand
AAATTCGAAGACCTTGTTAAAGCTGGTATCATCGATCCAACTAAAGTTACTCGTATCGCTATCGAAAACGCAGCGTCAATCGCTTCTATGCTTTTAACAACAGAATGTGTTATTGCTGATGAGCCAGAGGTTGAAGCTCCGCATTCACACGGTGGTATGCCAGGTGGAATGCCGGGAATGATGTAGTATTCATTTTTGAAGATCACAATGTCGGGGCGAATTGCAATTCGCCATTACAATAGTTATCTTTGAAACACTTATAGTCAGCGCCGATGGCGCGGGCTTTCCGTTTTGCCTTCCCCTATTGCAGATTCTTCGAATCGCAACAGGGATAGAACGAAACGACAACATATATTGAGAACCCTGGCATTTATTGCTGGGGTTTTCTGTTTAAGCAGAGACGCGATGCATCGCGTCTTTACAACAGCAAACTTCTCAGTTCCTACATATAATAGAAAACCTTACTTTTGCAAAAAAATAAATCTGATGTCAGATATCACAGTTACCATTATCGATCGCGAAGGAGTTTCACATGAATTGATCGCTCCAACAGATATGAACATGAATATCATGGAAGTTTGTAAATCTTACGAACTACCTGTAAAAGGTGAGTGTGGCGGAATGGCGATGTGCGCTACTTGTCAGTGTTATTTGGAATCAGATCACCAACTGGAGGAACAAAGCGACATGGAACTAGACATGCTGGATCAAGCGTTCTATGTTAAAGCAAATAGCCGTTTGGGCTGTCAAATTCCTATTTCGGATGAAATTGATGGAATTGTATTAAGATTGGCGCCGGAAGCGGAATGAATTTAGAATTCTAAATGTTAAAAGGTATAAGATATCAATTGTAAGATTATCCCTTTATCTCCGTATATAATTAACACCTACTGGGTTTTACAATTTAGAATTTTGGAATTTAGCATTAAAAGCAAAGTGTCAAACCAGCACCAAAGCTCATAACACCAAGCTGGCGGCGTTGATTTACAGATGACCAAATCTCTCTTCCTGAGTACCACATATCTGTATACTCATAGTCCTTGTACTTACGTTTTCCGAAGAGTACATTGTATTGGTATCTAAAACCGTAATGAAACAAGAGCGAGCGCGTGATTGGGTAATTCATTCTTATTCCGTAAGAGAATACCAAACCTTTCATTTCTGCCATTCGCTGATCCACGAAGTTCTCAGAGATCGTTGCAGCATCATAAGATGCGTAAGGTCCAACTTCAACCAAAGGATGTTGATCCATAATTCGAATCATAGAATACCCAACTCCAACTTCATGGGAAAACCCGGAAGGAACTCTGCTTGAATTGGAGAAGATCATCTTGGTCATCAACTGAATTTCCTGAATGGGAATCATTGCTGCTTTTGCATTTACGGATTCATGTGTAACCGTTCCGTCTTCATTCAAAATCTGACGGTTTATTTCATCACCTTTCTGGGGATTAACGAAGTAATTTCTCAAACCAAATTCAAAACCACTGGAGGTATATTCATCCATTACGGTAGAAACACTTGCTCTGAACGAATAATCCAATAGATTATAACTTTCCTTCAATTTACCTGAGGCATTTGCATATCCTTTATCATGAAAAATGTTGGTCAAAATAGGTAATTGACCAAATCCATCAATTTCAATAAAGGTATTCTTACCAAAATACCCCTGCTCCTGCGCATTCAAACCAAAACATAGAAATAGAGCGCCAAAAATCAATTTATACTTATTCATCATTGCTCTTTTCTTGTTTAAGTTGATTAAATAAGGCATCAAGTCTAAGTTCAATAAACTTGCGTGAAGCTGGCTCCTGACCTGAATAGCTTTCATTTACCACCAATTCTCCTTTTTGTAGGTCGAGAACATAGCAAGTAATTTCTGTATGGTGTCCCGACATCAATTTAATAGGGAAATAGAACATTCCGACAGGAAAAAAGATAGTGCTTAAAATTGCTGGTCCAGCATAAATCTGAGCATCATATTCATGTGAAAGATCGAACCAAACAACGTAATCCGTTTTGTATTTCTCTTTCAAACTACTCAGCATTTCCTTGTCGAGCATGAATGAATTCACTTCCTTCTCTTCAATACGCTTATCCAAA
Source organism: uncultured Flavobacteriales bacterium (assembly GCA_946479125.1). Next base: position 979 of record CAMLET010000465.1, on the reverse strand, counting down.
CTTCTCATTAACTGAGAAAGGTTGTTGTAATCGTCAGCCGTCATATTGTGCTGATCAGATCTGTCCAACTGCTGAATTCCGATATCGTGTACATCGGCCATTTTGCGCAAACTTTCAATGAACAGAATTTCCAATTCATCCGATTTCTCGTAATCAATTCTTCTGTAGCCTTCAATTTCGAAAACCACCGGATTAATCAATAAAATGGAATCGGCCTGAATGTGGAGCTTATTTTCATATTCTTCCGAAAAATAGTCTCCCAACTCGTCATCCGTCATTTCATATACCAAGTCATTCTTAGCATACTCGGTTTTCATTTTCGCTGTATAGAATTCGATCTTCTGCATGAAAAGCGAATCGTTCATCATATCAGAGATTCCGTACAAATAGAATTTCGAAGAATCGATTCCTGATTCAACATCAAAACCTGATTTCTGATTCTTAATTGTTTCGTATTTATCCCAAGAATAAGCTTGACCAGCTTCTACAACGGCTAAAGAATCGTTTAGAGATCTCTTACGAGCAATTTCTTCAATGGCTTGCTGGAAAGTGAATTTCGAATATTTAATATCCTCCAGAATATCGTTGTAGGCAGTAAATTCAAGTGCTTTTTCCCAAAGCTGGGCTGCAAATTTATCCGTTGTATCCCGATGATAATTGTCTTTGATTGTACGAAGTCCCAGCGCTATTTTACCTTCCTTCGGTAAACCTTTCAAAAACAAATTCAGCGTATTGATATTTCCTTCGTAAAAGCTGTAAGAGTTGTAGTCGTATGAGCCGTAGTCATAAAAACCGTAAGTAAAGTCCTCGCTAGGTTTCTCATGTTTCATCAAATCAAGCCAAATTTGCGACTTACAATTACGTAAAAACCGTGAATCCGGAAACTGCTTCTCCATGATGAAAATACTGTACAAAGCATGTGTGTTTTCTCCGGCGTAAACATCGTTTAAAATGTATTCAAAGCGACAAATATTTCGGA
>CAMLET010000464.1 GCA_946479125.1 uncultured Flavobacteriales bacterium | reverse complement strand
AGCAGAAATGGCTTTTGAAGATTGATATTGTAGTTCTTTCCCGTAGCCTGCATCAGCAAGTTTAATCCACGTTCTACGGAATCAAGATGAAACGCCTCCTTCAGCAACGGAACGATTGTAATTGTCTCTGTTTTGAACGAAATGGGAGAAAGCTGAGCGGCGTACAATAATTGCTTTTTGTGATAAACCAACAGTATTTCATCAGTTGAAATTCCAGTATGCAGAAGTGTAATTTTATCACCAGCTCTTAAATAAGCGTGGACTTTTCGCGAATTCTTAGAAATGAAAGTCAGTGAATCTTTACCTGTAAAAGTGGTATCTATTCGGAAATAAAGCTGAAACGTTTTGTTGTAAGAAACAGATGCATAGGCTTTTTCAGACTTTCCGCCCAGAGAATCGATGTATTGAAAATCTTTCTTTTTTTTCCCTTTTGAGTAGGTTTCAACTGCATATTTCCCTCTTGAACTAGAATAAAGTGCAATACCGCTAAGGTTCCCCTGACCGAAACTAAAAGAAGTAAATAAGACCGTGAAAAGAAGAAAAAACTTCATGTCACAAAGTTAAACTACCTATTCAATGAGGCAAATACATTTAGAAAAAACAAGTTAAATTCCAGTTTTCCCAAGCCATTTGAGCACATTTTTGCTCCAAATATCGGCAGCTTCCTGTTTCGAAAGAATATCGTTTTCAACAGCGAAATCGATCACACGTCCGGGATAAGAATTAGCTACACCTTCCATTTCTCCTAAAGGATATGGATCATCTAGTCCGGCAACAATTTGTTCGGAGCCAACTCTGATCTTCAAAAGCTGAAGCGTATATGAATCGTGAACAAGTGTATCGAAGAATAAATTTGGGTGTCCGAGTGAACTTCGTGGATCTTTGGTTTCAGGGAATAAATCTGGTCGACCGTCATAACCCTGTAATCTTCTACCATAATTTGCCTGACCAAGCATACAGCCATGTGCAAAACAAGTACGAATATCCGGAAAGCGGTTCACGAAATCTTTCAATGAATACAAATGAAGCGTATCAGCAGTTTGAGCCATCATCCAAACCAAATGAAAACGCCAGTAAATGTCTTTTAAAGCAACCATTTTTTCACCGTCGTATGGGTGAATTTCAATTGCCAATTTATATTTATTAGCCAGTTCGAAAATGGGAATAACAGAATCATCTGCCACTGAAAGCCATTCATTATTGGCGTCGAGAAAATGAGTTGGTAAACAAAGAACGCTCATTCCAAGCTTTTCAACGCAACGTTCAATTTCCTTCAAAGAATCATCAATAAACTTAGGCTGAACTACAAAACCAGCAGTAAATTTATCTGGTCGACGTTCCTGCAAACTTGAATTGAAATCATTTTGCCAGGCAATGGCATCACGCGTATCTTGTTGTTCCCATCCGTTACAATAGATCTGGGAAAGATTCAACATAACGGCATGATCAATTCCATATTGCTCCATCCATTCCAGCTTTTCTTTGAAAAAGAAACTTGGGTCTGTAATTGGTCTCGACCAATCTTCCTGACGCATAAATTTCTTGTCATCGTCAATTGAAAACAGTTTCTTCTCCTTCATGAATTTTGGAATTTCATGAGGTTCTGGCAATAGATGTCCGTGTCCGTTTATCTTCATAATTCTCTCAGTGATTCAAAGGTAGGTAAACAAGTTCTGTGATTGATCAACTGTTGAAATTTGAACAGAATAGCACAAAAAAAAAAGCCATCCGTCATAACGAATGGCTTTCTCTATTCTATTTATCCTTAGCGTTGAAGTACAATTGATTCAACCGAAACACCTTGGTTTGTATTCACACGAATTGTGTAAACTCCAGTTGCAAATTGAGACAAGTCAACTTCTACAGCTGAACTATTATCCACAATTTGAACTTTCACCAATTTCCCAATTTTATCGTACACTTCTACTTTTTGAATAGCTGTATTTCCTGAGATCTGAACAATTCCAGAACTTGGATTCGGATAAAGTTGTAAAACGATATTGCTTTCATTCACTCCTAAACAATCGTCAACAAGAATATTACTTGTTGCAGTGTTCGAACATCCGTTGCCATCAGTAAATGAATAAGTGATAACAGAAGTTCCAAGTCCGGCCGCTCCCGGATCAAATGATCCAGCAGTCACTCCATTTCCAGAATAGCTTCCTCCAGCTGGTGAACCACCTGTAAGCATAATTGCACCGTTGTAATCACACATATCAGCAAAGCTTCCAAGAGAAACCGTCGGTGATGGATTAACAGTAATCGCCTGACTTGCGGCAGGAGAAACACATCCATTAACCGTTACCGTAAGTGTTACAGTTCCACCAGTTGAAACGTTGATCGTTTGAGCTGTTTCTGTTGTACTCCAAGTATTTCCTGTTGCAGAAGACGAGGTCAAGTTAACTGAACTTTCCTCACAGAATGTTGTTGGACCACTTGGTGTAATCACTGGTGTAGAAGGAATTGGATTAACAGTTACAGAAGTTACTGCCGACGTTGCCGAACATCCGTTTCCATCCGTAATTGTAACGGAATAAGAACCTGTTGCATTCGCAGTAATTGTTTGAGTTACTGCTGCTCCTGGCGACCACAAATATCCACTTGCAGCTGAAGATGTTAAATCAACAGAACCACCTGAACAGAATGTTGTTGGTCCGCTTGGTGTAATTACAGGCGTTGAAGGTGCAGCGTTTACAGTTACAGTTGTTACTGCAGATGTTGCTGTACATCCAGACGCATTTGAAACCGTAACTGAGTATGAACCTCCAGTTGAAACCGTTATATTTTGTGTAACCTCACCTCCTGGCGACCACAAGTAGCTTGTTGAAGCTGGTGCTGATAAAGTTACCGAACCTCCAGAACAGAATGTTGTTGGACCGCTTGGTGTAATTACCGGCGTTGATGGATTCGCATTTACTGTGACTACTGTTACAGCAGAAGTTGCTGAACATCCAGAAGCATTGGTAACTGTCACAGAATACGATCCAGCTGTTGAAACAGTGATGTTTTGCGTAACCTCACCTCCTGGCGACCACAAGTAAGTTGTAGAAGTTGGTGCAGACAATGTTACTGAACCTCCAGCACA
>CAMLET010000463.1 GCA_946479125.1 uncultured Flavobacteriales bacterium | reverse complement strand
CTCCATCCCAATCATCCGGATCTTTGTACTTCAAAACAAACTTTTCACCCGATTCAAACTCCAGTGTTATTTCGTTATCGGCGCAATAGATGGCTTGAATAATTTTACCCTCTAACGCAAATTGTTTTCCATAATCTGGATAAGTGTAAGAATCGTCATCTGTATCAATTTCGCCCCAATTTTCCCAAACGCCGAAGCATTCTTCCAGAAAGTACTGCGACCAGCTAACACCTTCCATTTTGATGTAAATAAGAATTGGTCCGCTGTTTTCCTTTTCCGGATTTTCAACACCAATCAATTGTTCCAGTTTCTTACCTTTTGCGCTTTTTACTTTGAAGCTCATTTCCTGGAACATACGTCCTGCTGCGTTTTTACTCATTTGTTAAATGTAAATTGAAAATGGAGACTGTAAAAGAAAACGATGTTTTCGGGTTCTTACTCTTTCAGTCTGTCTAAACAAAAAGCAAAACCAATGTCAGAATAATTCCCCCAAGTGTGAAAAGCATTCCGCGTTTGAAGACACTCGTTTTTGGTATGTACATCCAGAAAGCGGAGATCACAAAGAAAAGTAAAGAGAATCCGAAAAAAATATTGAACCAATACAAAGGATCATCCGAAGAAGCTTTGTGCAGATGCGTCATTTTATCCAAAACGTATGGAAGTTCCATACTTCGTAAATGTGCCACTCCTGTTTTCTTGTTGTAATCGCCATCTTCAAAGTAAACGATGTTTCCTTCTTCGCGTTCGATCTCAAATCGGCGAATTCCTAATGCTTCTCCAATTTTTCCGTTCTCCAGTCCAGCAGCAGTCTTTACTTCTTCAGTAACTTCCGATTTCAGGAAATCAGTATCTCTGAAGATCAATACAATTCCACTGATGGCATAAACTGCCATAATTCCGGCTAAGAAAAATCCGAGGTAGCGGTGCAATACCCGCATTCTTGTTGATGTGTTATTCATATTCTAAAATTATCAATTATCAACGGAACAATTAGCAAGTGAGTACAAGCTTCTAAAACAAGTACACTTGATAATTCAGAATTGTTTCATTGATAATTTATTTCAATCGTGCTATCGCGTCTTCCATGCTCACAAAATTTTCTTTTGAGTCAATCAGTGGAGCATAAGGGTAATCGCCAAACAAATTCGACAGTTGATTTATTCCGAAAACGCTTTTGGTGTAATGGTTGGAGATGATGATCATGCATGCGTTGTCTTCCACCATGTGCGCATAACAACCTGTGTTTCCATGCCACCAACCCGTGTGGAAAATGAATGTGCTTTTTCCTTTCTCTTCACGCAAACGGAAGCCAAGACCGTAATTGCTTTTTCCTGCCTTTTCATAACTGTAACCGCGCATCATTTCCTTTTTCACTTTTTCTGACAGGAAATTATCGGAGTAAAGCGCTTTGTCGAGAAGGAATAAGTCGCGAGCTGTGGTGTACAGATTCTTATCACCGTAAACAGCATCGAGCGTATTGTATTCCTGAAATTCTTTCTTCGAATTGTATGAAAGCGCTGCGTTTTTTGGAAGAACTGTATCCGAAGCGATGAAAGAGTGCGTCATTTTCAACGGATCGAAAAGTGTTTGCTTGACGTATTTCGGAAACGGAGTTTTAGTCACCTTCTCAACAATCAGGGCCAAAAGTGCATAGTTGCTATTGCAATAAGAGAAATGAGTTCCTGAAGGGAAGTATTGTGGATAGTTGTATTTCTTCAGTAAACGAAGAACACCTTGTGTGCTCAACATGTTTTTACTAGGTAGTAAACTATCAGGGAAATAGGCGTAATTCGGAATTCCTGATCTGTGGTTAAGTAAATGACGAACCTTCACGTCTTTGTATGGGAAATCTTTCAGGTACTTGGTTACCGGAACATCAAGCTCAATAAGCTTTTGGTCGACCAAACGCAATACAGTTACTGCTGTAATGACCTTTGAAATGGAAGCCACGTGAATCGGTGTTTCTTTACTGATGTCCAATCCCGATTTTTCGTTTGCTTTTCCGAGGTAACGTTCGTAAACGATCTTCCCGTTTTTTGCCACCAGCACCATTCCATTGAAGTTTTCGAAAGGAACGACTGTTTTGAAAAGTGCATAAAGCGAATCGCGGAGTTCTTTGGTGGTACTATCGGAAATAGATGGAAATTTGTGAGCGAATGAGTCTACAACTTCCACTTTTTTAGGAGTTTCGTCAGTTTTTGCTTTGTTGTTTTCACATGAAATTGAAAGCGTGCAAATGCTTAAAAATGTAAGGAAGAATGTCCAACGGAATAATTTCATGGGACAAAAATAATTTTCTAAATCGTTGTATTTACGAGTTCGATATGGATTTCACCAACAAGGTTATCAACGTCAATCATCGTAACTCAATTCGTGAATTGGTGACGATAAAATGTATTTTTGTAGTATGCGTTGGTTGCGAGATGTTTTTGTTTGGATTTTGGTGATTCCTGTGAAGTTATACCAATGGATTCTCTCGCCAATTCTTCCCAATGCTTGTCGTTATTCTCCCACTTGTTCAGAATATGCCATTCAGGCTTTACGGGTTCATGGACCTTTTGTTGGTTTGTGGCTGGGAACCAAGCGCATTCTTTCCTGTCATCCCTGGGGTGGAATGGGGGATGATCCTGTTCCGGAAAAGCGAAAGTGTAATTGTAAATAGTTAACCAATTTCTCCCATTGAGGCCTTTTGTGTGCAGTCAGACAGGGGAGACTAAATGGTGAGAGCCACCTAACTTTACTGTATCACCGTTTGTAAAATCAATGGCACTGCTTTCTTTACAAATTGGTTTACCATAAAACGGTCAAAAATCTCCAAACGTCACTTTTCCGAAATCTTTCTGTGTTTCAACTGTAGAGTGAGTAATGACTTCATGTTCTTCCGTAAGGTCGTTGCAATTCCAGTCCGTTCGCGTGGATTGAAAAAGATACCAGTTGTTCTTTTTAGTACTGTACTTGAAAATGTGTTCGTTTGCTGTTCTGTCACAAGCTCCATATAATGTGTTGAAGGTGATTGTTCCATTCTCAATGATTATTGACTGATATGGATCACCAACACCGCCACCTCCACATTTTGTACATTCTATG
>CAMLET010000462.1 GCA_946479125.1 uncultured Flavobacteriales bacterium | reverse complement strand
GAGCTAAAAAATTCTTGGTTTTCATCACAACCGAATCAGATGAATGCGAATAGGGCAAACTTCCATTACTCCAAAAGGAAAAATAAAGCACCGGTTTCCGCACATGAAAAACCCATTTTCCATTTTTAAGAATAGCCTGCATGCTTCCATATTGTTGTGCCGAATAACGCAAAAGCGGATAATGTTTCTTTCGGGTCTCCCCATCTTCTTTCACGGTTGTTACCGCGTAATTATGATTTGATTCAGCGAAATCGGTCACCAAATGAATCATTTCTGCCTGGTTCAGCTTCTTTTTTGGAATTTTCTTTTTTGGATTATCCACAACATAAACGTTCTGAACACCCGGCTTCTGAAGCGTTCCAGGAACAATTACTCCATTCGAATCCTCTTCCCAGAAATAGTAGGAAACCAGTCCGCCAGTATTAATAAAGGGCAGGCGGTTACAGGAATCCAGCGATTCTTGAGCCGTCAAATTTGTGGCAAAGAACAGAAAGAAGATGAGCGCCGTCTTCATACTACGAATGTATTCATTTTCAAGTCTACAAATCAAGTATAGAACGAATTGAGGAATTGTTTATTTTTGCCAAAAAAAATTCCATGGGAAGAGCGTTTGAATATCGTAGAGCAGCTAAGGAGAAACGTTGGGGCAAAATGTCTAAATTGTTTCCGAAACTAGGTAAAGCCATTACTATGGCAGCAAAAGAAGGTGGACAAGATCCGTCGACAAATGCCAAGTTGCGTACTGCAATTCAGAATGCCAAGGCTGAAAACATGCCTAAGGACAATATTGAAGCGGCGGTAAAACGCGCGAACCAAAAAGACATCGCATCTTTCGCTCAGGTAGATTACGAAGGAAAAGGTCCTCACGGTGTTTTGGTTTACGTTGAATGTGCAACGGACAATCCTACGCGTACGGTTGCAAACGTAAAATCTTACTTCAACAAAGCAGGTGGTGGAGTTGTTCCGAATGGTTCATTGGAGTTTATGTTCGACCGTAAATCTGTTTTCCAATTGGTAAAAACAGACGGAATGGATCCAGAAGAATTGGAATTGGAATTGATTGATGCAGGTTGTGAGGAAATTGAAGTGACAGACGAACACGTTTTTGTTTACGGAGATTACACAGCTTTTGGAACAATAGGCTCGGCTTTGGAAGAAAAAGGAATTGAAATCCTGAAATCAACTTTGGAGCGTTTCCCAACAACACCAGTAGAATTTACAGAAGCACAATTGGCTGATATTGAAAAAATGATGGACAAGTTTGATGATGATGACGATGTTCAACAGATTTTCACGAATATGGGATAATACATTCGAAATAAATATTTGAAATCATGTAGGGGATGGTCGCGACCATCCTCTACTTTTTACCCCCTTGTCCACAATCGCTCGTGGGCATCTTTTCCACCACCAAATCAAAATCAGAAAGCCTTTGAAGTAATTTTCAGGAATGAATTTCATCGACATACTTATCGTCATTCCGATAATCTACGCTTGTTACAAAGGCTTCAAACACGGTTTCATCATTGAGCTATTTACGCTTCTGGCTTTGCTAGTTGGAATTTACGTCGGAATCCATTTCTCTGACACCGTTGCCAATTGGATGAAGACAAGCTTAGGCTGGAATTCGGAGTACCTTCCTGTAATTGCTTTTACAGTTACTTTCCTTGGAGTTGGAGCAATGATTTACTTTGGCGGAAAAATGGTAGAGAAAATGATCAAAGTGGTTCAGCTTTCTCCAATTAACAAAGCTTTAGGAGTTTTGTTCGCCGGACTAAAAATGCTCTATATAATTAGCGTAATTTTGGTATTAATTGAATCGTATGACGAACGTGGAAACTTCTTTCCGAAGGAAACAAAAGAGAAGTCGTTGTTGTACGAACCCGTTTGTGCCGTTTCAACAACTACAGTTCCTGCTTTAAAAAACAGTACCATTTTCATTGAAAATGCGTTAAAGCCTGAAAGCGACAGCACGGGACTTTCTGTTGAAGATGTACTAAGAGCAAAAGAAGTGGCAGATAGTTTGGGAATTGACGCTGACGATGCGAAAGAAATAAAACGAATACACGACGAATATGTGGAGAAGAAATAGTTTGATTTTAATGATTGTGATACTGAGTAGTTCAGTTCAAGCGCAATTATTTAAGGACATCAAACTACCGGAGAGCAAGCTGAATGTTAGAAAAACAGGACCTTTCCTGGGCGTTGAACAAGGGAAATACTTCAATGCTAATTTTGGGATCGAACGTCAATGGGCGGATATCAAATTGGTTAAACCTCATACAAACGCTTTAAACCTTCAATTCGATTACAACTTCACTCAAAAACAAATGGGAAGTCAGATTGGCTACTGGTTTAAAACAGGAAGAGTAAATCTAACTTACGGAGCACGAATTTCATGGCATACTGATTTTGAAGACCATCATTTATTCAGTTTTTCGCCAAATGTGGGCTATAAATTATTGCAGGCACATTTTCAACTTGGAGTCAACCTGCAACAGAAAAATGATTTCGTGGTAAACAATACGTTTTACGCTTCGTTGAGATGGGTGTTTATTAACGATTGGAAATTGGAACGGAATAAAAAACGGTAAACGGGCGAATGATGATTCGCCCCTACACGTTTTTTACGAATCCAATAAATCTGGGTCCGAAATTCTTTCAATTGGTAACTCCTCCACTGGTTTCTGTTTCAATAAATTATTCAAACGGAACATTAAAATCAAGGCTATCAAAGACGTTCCTGTCACCACAAATCCAATAATCGGATAATTGTGAATTTGTCCTGCTTTATCTTTGTAAACGATCAAACCTGCAATAGAAGCCGAGATTCCACCTGATAAATACTGGATTGCCGAGTTCAAACTCATAAATGCTCCTCTGTCTTGTGGACTCGGAACCGAAGTCAATAAGGCTTGTGCCGGAACAATACGTGAGTTAATTCCAATAAACAGAATGATATTCAGCAAAACCACATATAGAATTGGCGTAACTCCCAGATTGGTATAGATGATTACAATAGTGATCGATATAATCGTACCGAAAGTAAACATTGACATCCTCCCTACTTTGTCGCTTATCATTCCCGCCAGG
>CAMLET010000461.1 GCA_946479125.1 uncultured Flavobacteriales bacterium | reverse complement strand
ATGGAATCATTAATTGCGGCACCAAGATTTTTAATCTTAAATTGAACGTTAATTTCAGGAGTATTTAAGTCAATGGTTGTTGGCGAAAAAGAGATGTCGCTTGATTGAATTGAAATTTCAGGTTTTCGTTGAAAGTTTAATTTGATCAATGGATCACCATTCAGTGCCATTTGCTGGTAAGTAGTTTCAAAATAAATGTTCTGATTAGGAGCTTGCAGGTCTCTGATTGCTTCCTTCATTTGGTAGCCAATTGGCATACCGAAACTTTTGTTCGAAAAGTGTTTGTAGAGTTCCGTTGAGTAATACGATAAATGATCAGCATAGCCAATTCCAACACTCGAAATGAAAGCAATTGCACCTTCCTGAGGAGTATTTACAAACTGTTCCGAAGTCGAAAGATAATTTGCTGCATACAGATTCCCATTATGACAAGAGTTCCCAATTACAATTGGATATTTCCCTTGATTGTTCCAGTTACTCGGTTCGTCAATATTGATTTCGAATCCATTGTTTGAAGCTGCGGCGTGACCGAAAAACGTCATCAAAGAAACTCCGCTGGAGATGATTTCTGTAACTCCTGCAACAACAGTTGGGTCGAGTGGGTTACTTGTTGTTTTAAAGTAGTTAATTACATTTCCGGCATACAAACTGTCTTCAATAATATTCTTCATGTTATTCATGAAGCCCTGAAACTGATTTTGCTGACTCGCGCTTGAACCACCTACAAAATGAAGAATCTGCTTCTGATTATTCAAGTTGGTTTCAAAGTTCAATGCGTTACTTACTTGATAAGCGTCATATTGAATAACCTTATCCAGATAATTCTGTAATTCCAGATTGGTGTAAACAGAAAGTCGACCAGTTGGAATCAAAGGATCGTAAATCGTATTCCCAAGGCCGGAAGTAATAGCGATGTCGGAACCAGGATATCCTAATGTTGGAACCAGATTGTATTGTGCAATGGATGCAGTTGATCTGTGTTCAAAAGGAACAACTCCTTTTCCAAGTAATAATAACGCTGCAGGCTTTACTGTTGTAATGTTATATAAGTAATTTACAAATCTTCTGATTGCTGCAGGGTGCATTGGAACTCCACCTCCAAATTGTTCGGAAATATCATTGAAATAAACCAAGGCTGTTGGATATGCGCCTCCGGCCGCAGATTGTCGGTATGTTTTGTAATTGTTTGCCGCTGAAGAAAAGATTGGATGTGTAATGATGATCAGCATGGAATCTGCCGCAACCAAACTGTAATCATTAAATGTTCCGGTTCCGTTAACGGGTGACATTGTTGTTACCGCGATTGTTTGATCTAATCCAAATACTTGAACAGGAGTTCTATCTGAACTAGTGCTATTCGGTATAAGGAATTGGTGTGTTCCGGAATTGATGGTAGCAAATTGAATTCTTAGTAGTCCGGCATTTTCATAAACAGCAAATGAACTAGATGAATTGAAATTCAAAAGATCCAGTCGCGACTTGGTTTCTAAGCTATTATTCAGAACTGTAAAGGCATCAGAAGTTAAGCCTCCTGAGTTTAGTTGTCTGTTGTAAACCAAATTGGTGTAAGTAATAGCTTGTCGATCTAAAACAGCCGTAACATCTCCAATAATACTAAACTGAAAGGTAGATGTTCCGTTGCTCAATGCATTGTGAGGTAAAAGCTGTGTTTTAATGTGTTGCTGATAACCATACCACGTTGAATCGAGTAAAAGAAGCGAGCCAAACGTAACACGTAAGTGGTGATTGTATACCGAATTTGATTCTGAATTTGAAGCGCTTGAGGCTCGGAATTCAAACTTCGGTTGCGGAGCATCAGTTCCACTATATAAATTTGGCGTTTGAATGCCGATGTTTTGAGTTTCAATAGCTGTTCCGGTGTTTAAAAGCGGGCCGTAACCATAGCCCTCACCATTACAGTAAGCACTTCCAACAGCATCATTACTTACGATTCCATCGAAATATTCACTGAAGTATTCAGACCTTACTTCTTTAAGAACGTAATTAATTGGAGTAAAAGAGTTGTAATCAGTATCCGTAACCAGATTGTATCTCAATCCTGTTCCGCCAGGTTTCCAGCTGAAAAAGTAGTGGATTGTGTCATTGATCAAGCTGACACCTGGATTGGCCATTCCAGCCGGATTATTGTAGATCGTTGAATCCAGCCAGCCATCATTTTTCTGAGCAGCAAAAACAAAATAATCTCCTGAATCGAAGGTGTTGTCGTTATTGTCTACAACGTATAATGCAACTTCTTTGTCACGACCAAATATTTGAAATTCAGAAGTTGGAATTGTGCCTACCGGAACTCCTGCAGCAATTAGTGTGTTGTAATCTATCTTAAATAAACCACTTTGAAGTACATCGAATTTATAATACTTCTGAGAATAATCTATCCATTCGTTACCATAGGTTTGAGCACGACCAGTTACGGCTAGGCAGCAAAAAAGTAAGAATAGATAAAGATTTTTCATAAGCTCATTTATTGAGGCACAATGGCGTTGGCGGGTTTGTTTAGTAGTAAACGAAGTGAAATTACGTGAGAGTAAAGTGCGGTACTTTGGTCACCAATATCCGTGAATGCATAATCGAGGTATACATTTTTGAAATGAAGTCCAATTCCAATATTTGGCTGAATAGTCAAGTGCTTTTTGTCGTCAAAATCCTTTTCGTATTGAAGGTTGGAAATTCCTCCTCTTAAACAAACAATGTCTTTGAATCCGAAAGCCAGCCCCAAATGAGGGTCGCCACTGATCAAACCTGTTTGAAATAGCGTATTTCTTCGTCCGTCAGTTGTAAAGTCAATATCTAATTCTCCAGAGCCATAAAGACCTTTCGAACCAAATTCAACTTTTCTGTATCCTCCTAAAATGATTCTTGGCAAAGTAAGCTCGAGTCCGTTTTGAGGAATTTCATTTCCAGTAGCCTGAAAAACTTCTTTTGTAGCATCATCTAATGTAAAGATCCATGCGTTGAAAGTTGAAGTAACGTCACGTACAACTGCACCGAATTTCCATTTGTTTTCAATTTCGTACGTTGCTCCGGCGTCAATTCCAAATCCCCATGATTTCGCAAAATCACATGCTTTTCGGTGA
>CAMLET010000460.1 GCA_946479125.1 uncultured Flavobacteriales bacterium | reverse complement strand
AAAACAAAAGGATTGTCGCACCTTGGCAAGTCTTCATAACAATATTGGATTGATCTATGAACAATTAAAGGATCACTCGAAAGCACTTTATCATCAAAAAGCATCGCTTCGTTTTGAAACTGATCAGGAAAACCCTTCCGGGATTGCAAAATCGTATACAAACATTGGTGTAACGTATTACAATATGCATCTGCCCGATAGCTCACTGTTTTATCATCGAAAAGCACTTCAATTGTTCAAGAAACTGGATGAAAAGAAGGGAATTTCGCAATCGTTTCTGAACATTGGAAGTATTTACGAAGACCGTGGCGATTTCAAGAAAGCCGAATACCAATATCAGCAAGCACTGCTTCTTAAACGAGAAATGTCTGATGCTCTCGGTGAAGCCATCTCGCTCACCCACCTGGGACGTCTTCGTATCAACGAAAACAACCCAACAGAAGCAATTGCTTACCTTGACACTGCTTACCGACAAGCTAAACGGATCAAATCTTTACGTTATCAAGTGGAAACCAGTAAGCTCTTAGCTGAATTGTACGACGAACTTGGTAATTCGAATAAGGCCATGTTATACTATAAGATCTATACAACTGCCAATGATCGTTTTCTACATGAGCAATCAAGTAATAAATTGACCGGTACCTTGGTTGGTATGGCTACCAAGAACAAACAACAACAAATCAAAACACTGGAAAACAACTATAGCAAAGCTCTCATTATAGGAAGCGGTATTTTCATTTTTATTGCCTTAATTGTTTTCATAATCATACGTAAACATAAAAAGGAGAAGCTTCGTTTGAAATTGGAACTGGAAAATCACACGAAAGCTTTAATGGATTTTACGCATCAATTGATTTTGAAAAATGCCGAATTGCTGACTTTACAAGAACAGTTGGAAGAAGTTTCGTATCCGGATCAGGATAGAGCAACTCAAAAAGAAAATGCAGTATTGAATCCAGAACAAGTAGAAGCACTCAATAGACTTTCAACAGCGAGAATTATCACTGATGAAGATTGGGAAACCTTTAAACAACTTTACACGTGTGTACATCCGCGCTTCATGCTATTGATGAAAGAATTGTACAATGGAATCACACCGGCAGAATTACGTTTAGCTGCTTTGATCACGCTTCAATTGTCTTCGAAGGAGATTGCCGCTATTCTCGGTATTTCATTAGAAAGTGTAAAGAAATCACGTCAGCGTTTACGTAAGAAAATGGAATTGGCTGCGGAGCAGGATCTGGAGGAAGTGCTGTTGGGTATGCTCTAGATGAAAACATAGCTTGTCCCGACACTTCGGGATAGTCACAAAGCAAAAACATAGACACATAGTTCTAGAATTGAATCAATTCAAAAAAGATCTCAAGACGATAAAACTGTTTTCGCAGGAGCTCTAAATAAATTTCAACAGGCTAAAATTAGGGGTGCAGCACTGTAGTGACGGAGGAACGACGTCTACTACAGGGATGTACCCCTTTTTGTACCCCAGTAAAATAAGGCTTTGGCGCAGTATTCGTTTTCCTTTGCTGAAACAATTAATAACATTTTTATGAAAAAGATTTTTACAATTGCAACAGCAGCTTTACTAACAGGATCAGCTTTTGGTCAAACCGTAGAAGATGCAAACGTTCTTCTTGGAAACATTGATATTTACTGGGACAGTTACAACGACAACACAAAGATTGTGAACAACCTGAATTTTTCTGTTTATGCAGATGGAACGAACTCAAGCTACGTAACACCTGCGTTTACTATCAAGGTTTATATCTGGGACGGTTCTAATCCAACTTTCGTGCACACAATCAACGATCCAGGAATTTATCATTTTGGCGGACGTGATTACGTAGATTTAGACATCGACTTAACTGATATGCCATTACCAGCTGGAAGCTACAGATTGGGAGTTTACGTAGATGCTGATGATGACATTCCATCTTCCGAAGACGATGATAGCGACAACGCTTATCTGGCCCCAAATAACATTAATTACACTCCGGGAGGATCAACAGCAGGAATCAACGAAAACAAAGAATTGAACACCTTAATGGTTTTCCCTAATCCGGTAAATGAAAAAGTAACCATTGCCTGGGAAAACAAAAACGGTCAAGCTGCTGAAACACTTGAAATTCGTGATATGGAAGGAAGAGTTATACGTTCTATCGAATTGACAAACAATCAAACGGTAGTGAACTTGAATACTTCAGATTTGAGCGCTGGAATGTATGTTGCTTCTATCAGTTCAGGAGATGCTGTTTCTACGCAGAAGTTTGTGAAGGAGTGAAGGAGTTATGAGTGACGAGTGATGAGTGATGAGTGATGAGTGATGAGTGATGAGTGATGAGTGACGAGTTATGAGTCATTCAAGGTTTTGTTCATAGTTATACGAGAAGACCATTTGTCTGCTTTAGGTAGATGAGTGGTCTTTTTGTTTATCAACAGCACTGGCAGAATAAGAAATCCTCTGCAGCCATAACCCTTAGTAGCAAAGCTCATAAACGCTTTAATTCTGTTTCAAGGAAATTGTTCTCGTAGAATCGATAAAACTGATTTACGTACAATACGTTTTTATCGAAGTACATTTTTTTAAGTAGCTCCTGACTTTTTGTTCCTATGAACTGTTCAATGGGTAATTTACAAGAGTAGGTTTTTCCGTGCTTCTCCTGTTCTTTAGAGTTTGGTTTTACGAATGTAATTTCCTTCAGTTTGAACTTTCTGAGGAGGATGATTGCATCTGCATCAGTTATGTCGGGACGAAGAACAACCTGAATGGTTTGATCCACAATGAGAAATGTAGTTTGCCCCTTGTGCTGCGTCTTCAGTAATGCCTAAATGAACAATATTTTCCATCTCTTTCAGCTTTAAGGCGAGTTCTGAGACAGTTGTTTTCGTTTTGTCAATGGAATATAGCGAAAATCCATTTACCTGGACAAGCCCCATTTTTTGAAGCTTCGTTTGCTGCAACTTTAATTCCTTTTCACTGATATCAGTTTTAAGCTGGAGGAAAAGTAGTTTTGGAACAGATAAAACCGGATATGGAGAGCCACGGAAAGAATAATACGGCGTATCCTCCCTACCAATCAAAATGGTTTCCACACTAG
>CAMLET010000459.1 GCA_946479125.1 uncultured Flavobacteriales bacterium | reverse complement strand
ATCTTTTTTCGACATGAAGATGTCATAACCTCCAAGAGATTCAAAACCTTCTGAAGCAATGTACATGGTTTCACCATCAATTGTGATGTAGATAGGTCCTTCGTTGAAACGTGAATTTAAGCTTGTTACCATTGTTCCCATCTTGAAATCGCCAAGCATAATACTTTGCACTGCGGAAAAGAAAACTTCATATCCACTCGATTTGTTTTCGTTCAAACGGTTGAAATAAACCCTGTAGCCATCTTCGTTGTATGCCGCATAGCGCTCGCTCAATCGAGCATTACTCACATTCGAATTCAATTTTGCAGGCTCAGTCCATGTTGATCCAATCAATTTTGATTCGTAGATATCATATTGATCACCATCTTTTCTGTGCAAAAGCATTTTTGTACCGTTGAAGTACATACAATCGCTAACATCGTCAGAATTAGAGTTGATTGCTCCTTTTAGTTTGTTTGGAGCCGACCAACCATCAGCACCAAGAGTTGAAGAGTAAATGTCATAATCGTAAGTGCCGAATTGATCCGCCGTATGTCCATTTGGTCGGTTTGATGATAAGATCATATCCGCCCCATCAATTGAAATAGAAGGAGAAATTTCATCTTTCTCAGAATTCAGTGATTCAACATTGTCTATCCAACAACGAACAGGTGCTGCCATTGCTTTTTTGTTATCAGCACATTGTTTTTTACATGCAATAACGAACTTTCCAAAATCATCTGCTTTTCGGTATTCATTTTCAAATGCAGTGTAAGAAGCAATTGCCTCATCAAATTTTCCTTCCAATTGACTTGCCACACCCGAGTAATAGTTCAGGAATGGATCGCAAGTTGGATCCAGCGTTTTTGCTTTTTTGATGTATGGAATTCCTTCCTCAGGATTATCACCGTTAAGCAAACAAGCACCAATTTTAAAATTCAATAATCCGTTACTTGGATTTATGGCTTGAGCAACCTGATAGTTTTTCAAAGCAATTTTATAATTGTCGCCATAATCCTGAACAAGGAAAAAGGCTTCGTTTGCCAATTTGAATGCGTCATCACCAACCGAAATGGCATCTTCGGCTTTTTTCAGATCTTCTTTTCTATCCTTAAAATTAGCCGACTTAAATTCTATATTTTGTCCGTAGCTGAAAGAGTAAATACCCAAAGCAGCAATTATCAATAATTTTTTCATTGTATGTTCTTTAATGCGCTTCTTGTTTAATTGCTGCAATTACCGCTGTAGTATGTTTTCCCTTCTTTCGAACCTAGTTCGTTTGCTTTTTTCCAATCTTCACAAGCACTTTCCATCATGCGCAGCATTTCTTTTGCCATGCCACGATTTACGTATGCAGCAGCGTAAGTTGGATCAGCAGCAATTGCTTTATCAGCATATTCTTTTGCTTTGCTGTAATCCTTTTTCGCGAAATAAACACCAGATAAATTGGAAAGGGCAGGAGCGTATTTCGGATTGATCTGCAATGCTTTTTCGAAATCACTTTTTGCATCTTCCGTATTGCCTTTATCCATCATTGTAGCACCACGATTGTTGTATGCCAGATAATAGTTCGCATCAATAGAAATTGCTCTGTTGAATGCAGCCATTGCTCCTGTATAATCTTTCAGTTTCTTTTTTGCTGTACCAATGTTGTTTAATACGAATGCCAAATTGGGGTTCTTTCTTTGTGCTTCCTCATAATCTGCAATTGCTTTTGTCAGATTATTCTGCATTCTATAACAGCTTCCACGATCGTTGTACGCATAAGCATTGTTTGGATCTAATTCAATGGTCTTTGTGAAGTACTTGATAGCCGTGTTGTAATCTTGCTGTAAGAATTTCAAAGTTCCATAATTGTAATAAGCTTTTGGATTTGCAGCATCAAGTGCAATAGACTTTTCATAATCCTTTTCTGACTTCAAATAATCGTTCAGACCCTGATAAGCTCGTCCTCGCTGAAAATATGCCTTTGAATAACTGCTTTGTTTTTCAATTAAACTTGTCAGAGTTGTTACAGCATCCTGATATTTCTCAGCTTCGTTTTCTGCAATTCCTTTGTTGTAATAAGCTGCGGTAAAATTAGGGTCGGAGGTAATTGACTTTTTAAATTCACCAATAGATTCTGCCCATTTTTTCTGGTTGCAGAGTTCAACGCCACGATTGTAGGCTTCCTGACTTGCAGTAATTGCTGCGTTTTGCTGATTCAATTTGGTGATCGAATCTCGATATTGTTTTTCTTTTGGTGTTAACTCCTCAAGTTGACCGTAAGCCACGGAAGAGAGAAACGCAAGCGAAACTAACGCAAGGTTTTTCAGTTTCATAATTAGCATTTGTTTTTGGTTTAGCGGTTTGAAAATAGCTTTTTTTGAATTTTGTCGAATTAGAATGTTATCAACAACTCGATTTTTTCTTGCACAATTGGCAATCTACATTCGTGAATTCATGGCGAATATCATTTGGTATCATTCGGTCATACTTAGGTCGTTTTTCTGTGAAATACTTTAACTTTACGTCCATTCAATATAGAATTGACGAATAGATTATGAAAGACGCATATTTAGTAAGCGGTGTAAGAACTGCAATAGGAAATTTTGGTGGAACACTTTCAGCGGTGAGAGCTGATGATTTAGCTGCGCATGTATTGAAAGCTTTACTTGACAGAAATCCGAACCTGAATCCAAAAGCAATTGAGGATGTATATTTTGGCTGTGCAAACCAGGCAGGTGAAGACAATAGAAATGTTGCCCGAATGGCATTGTTGCTTGCTGGTTACCCTATTTCTGTTGGTGGAGAAACTGTAAACCGACTTTGCGCTTCAGGAATGGCTGCTACAGTTACTGCGGCTCGTGTAATTCAAACTGGTGGTGCCGAAGTTATGGTTGCCGGTGGAGTTGAACATATGACACGTGGACCTTTGGTAATGTCTAAAGCAGGCTCAGCTTATGGTCGCGACCAACAACTATTTGATTCTTCTTTCGGATGGCGTTTTATTAATCCGAAAATGGAACAACTTTACGGAGTTGATGCGATGGGAAATACAGCTGAAAATTTGGCTGAAATGCTCAATATTTCAAGAGACGATCAGGATAAATTCTCGGTTTGGTCGCAAGAAAAAGCTTTT